>DAOTYR010000180.1:0-12751 GCA_034434655.1 Chloroflexaceae bacterium | reverse complement strand
GATGGATTCGGCGGCGCGCGCGGCTACCCGGTGCCGCAGCGTTCCAACGCTCGCTCCTACGATCCGGAGCTGGCCCGCCGGTTGTGGGAGGTCTCCGAGCAACTGACCGGCGTGCGCTACGCCTTCCCTGCCGAGGTCTACGCGGCAGATTAGGACGGCGCGGCGTGGCTTCGCCGGAACAACGCTTGCGGAGGGGCTTCGCCCCTCCGCAAGCGCGCATCAGGCCCCATTCGATGAAAATAAGATTGTTCCTGGGAGGGCTGGGCCCTCCCAGACCCTCCCACCGGGTGAGGGCCGGGCCCTCCCGTGGCCGGGGGGGGGGGGAAACCCGGTTGCCCCACACCCCCGCTCCAGCAGCCTATGTTCACGTTAGCTTGTCCCGACGAACTGATCAGCGCTGGTCCACCGGAACGTAGTCGCGGCGGGCCGGGCCGAGGTAGATCTGCCGCGGGCGGGTGATCTTCTGCTCATCGTCGGCGAGCATCTCCTGCCACTGCGCCAGCCAGCCCGAGGCGCGAGGGATGGCGAAGAGGAAGGGGAAGTACTCGATGGGGAAGCGCAGCGCCTGGTAGATCAGGCCGCTGTAGAAGTCCACATTGGGGTAGAGCTTCCGGGAGATGAAATACTCGTCCTGCAGGGCGATACGCTCGAGTTCCACGGCGATCTCCAGCAGCGGGTTCATCTCGGTGGCCTCGAAGACCTCGTAGGCCACTTTGCGAATGATCTTGGCCCGCGGGTCGTAGTTCTTGTAGATGCGGTGGCCGAAGCCCATCAGAAGGCGCTCGCCCTTCTTGACCTTTTCGATGAACGCCGGCACGTTGGCCTTGGAGCCGATCTCCTGCAGCATCCGCAGCACCGCCTCGTTGGCGCCGCCGTGGAGCGGGCCGTAGAGCGCTGCCGTTGCCGCCGAGAGGGCGCAGTAGGGGTCGCCCCGGCTCGAACCAACGCCGCGCATGGTGGAGGTCGAGCAGTTCTGCTCGTGATCGGCGTGCAGGATGAACAGCACATCCAGCGCCTTGGCCAGCACCGGGTTGACCTCGTAATCCCGCTGGTTCATATAATCCATCATGTAGAGCAGGTTGGCGGTGTAGCTCAGCGAGTTGTCGGGGAGGTTGAAGGGCCGCCCGATGCGGTGGCGGTAGGCGAAGGCCGCGATGGTGGGGATCTGGCCGATGATGCGCCAGATCTGCTTCTCGCGCACGGCCGGATCGTCAATGTTCTTGGCTTCCGGGTAGAGCGTGGACATGGCCGCGACAGAGCTGATCAGGATGCCCATGGGGTGAGCGTCGTAGCGGAAAGCCTGGATCAACTCGACCAGGCTGTTGTGGAGGAAGAGGTGCCGGCTGATGCGGTACTTCCACCACTCCAGGCGTTCCCGGCTCGGCAGCTCGCCGTAGATCAGCAAATAGGCGACTTCAAGATAGGTGCTTTGCTCGGCCAGTTGCTCAATCGGGTAGCCACGATACTCCAGAATGCCCTTGTCGCCATCAATGTAGGTAATCGTGCTCTTGCACGCGGCGGTGTTCATGAATGCCGGGTCGTAGGACATCAGCCCAAAGTCGTCTTCTGAGACGCGGATCTTGCGCAGGTCGGTGGCCCGGATCGTATTATGTTCGATCGGGATCTCATAGGTCTTGCCGGTGCGATTGTCGGTGATCGTCAACGTGTCCTTACCCATAATGAACTGCTCCTGGTATCTATGCTCGAGCGCACTCGTCTAGAGGTCAGGCATCGTCGCCTATGGATCGGTTCAGGTGGGGTGGAGGAGGACGGGGTTCCCAGGCAAGGATGTCTTCTAGTTATTATATCGCAGCCAATTACAACGGCAGAATCTGTCACGACTTGCCGGCGTGTCCCACAGGAGATACGCGGTCGCCTCCCGGCGGGGGTGGAGGGCTTGCGGCCCTCCCGGATTCTCCCGCGGGGTAGGCCCTGGGAGCAGGGGTCCGGGGAACCCCGGGTTCCCCAGACCCCTGCTTGCGGGCCAGGCCCTCTCGCGGGCGGAGGCGTGGGGAACCCCGGGTTCCCCACACCCCCGCTCCAAGAGCTTATGTTCACGTCAGGGAGTGACGCGCAGCACCACTTTGCCGGCATTGCGGTTGGCTTCGAGCACCCGATGGGCCTGCGCGGCCTGGTCAAGGGGGTAAACGGCATCAATCACCGGGCGTAACTCGCCCCGTTCAAAGCGCGGCAGGGCGAACTCGCTGAAGGCCCGCGTGAGGGCGATCTTGCGGTCGAGGGGCGTGCGGCGCAGCGTGGTGCCGGTAACGGTCAGGCTGCGCGCGAGGATCGGCCCGAGGTCGATCTGGCCGGCGGAAGCGCCCAGAAAGCCGATCAGCATCAGGCGCCCGCCAATGGCCAGGGAAGCCAGGTTGGACTCCCAGTAGGGCGCGCCCACGAAGTCGAGGATCACGTCAACGCCGCGTTCGTGGGTCGCGGCGATCACATGCTCGCGAAAATCTTCCTCGTGGTAGTCAATCGCCAGTTCGGCCCCCAGTTCGCGGCACAGGTCCAGTTTGGCCCTGCTTCCCGCAGTGGCGAACACCCGCGCCCCGGCGGCGCGGGCCAGTTGAATGGCCGCCGTGCCGACCCCGCTGGCGCCGGCATGCACCAGCACGCTTTCGCCGGCCTGGAGCCGCCCCAGGGTAAAGAGGTTGAGAAAGGCCGTCACAAAGGCCTCGGGGATGGCAGCGGCCTCTTCGAACGACAACGGGGCCGGGATAGGCATGGCCATCCCGGCGGGCAGCGTGGCTAGTTCAGCGTAACCGCCCCCGGTTACGACGGCCATTACCCGGTCGCCTGGCTGCCAGGGACCCGCCGGTTCGAGCACCTCGCCGGCCAGCTCCAGGCCCAGGATCGGTGAGGCCCCGCGGGGCGGCGGATAGGCCCCGCGGCGCTGGAGCAGGTCGGCCCGGTTCACGGCCGTCGCGTGAACACGCACCAGGATCTCGTCGGCGGAGGGGTGGGGATCAGGCACTACGTCAAGGCGAAGCACGTCGGGATCGCCCGGCTGGTCGAAGACAATGGCGCGCATGGGGTACGCTGCTTCTCGATGTGGATGCTTGCAAGGAGCGGTCTTCACTCCGGTCGTCCATGCGGCTGCGCCGCACAACGCCGCAATGAAAAGAAGTTTGTTTCTGGGAGGGCGCAGCCCTCCCAGACCCTCCCGCGGGTGGGGGCATGGGGAAACCCGGTTTCCCCATCCCCCTGCGGGGCGGGGGCGTGGGGAAACCTGGTTTCCCCACACCCCTCTTCGAGAGCCTATGTTCACGTTAGTATAGCACGACTTTTTTTCGGACGCCGCGGGGAAACCCGGCGCGGGTGTGACGAAAGATCTTGCACGGCTCCTGGCGCAGATGCGGGCCTCACGCCTCACGCGGAACGAAGCGCAATTCGACGCTGTCAACCACCGGCTCAAAGCCGATCGCCTGGTAGACGTGGTTCGAGGTGGGATTGTTCAGATCGGCGTACAGGAAGCAGCAGCGCTTTCCGGCAGCGAGCTGGCTCTGGCTGATAGCTGCCACCAGGGCGCTGGCGTAGCCGCGCCGACGGTGCTCCGGCGGCGTGTACACGGCGCTGATGCGCACGCCGTGGGGGGTGGGGCCGGCGGCGCCGGCCATTGCCACCGGAGCGTCCACTTCCCAGAGGTACAACTGGCGATCCGGCGAGGTCAGCCAGCGGGTAACGGTGCGCTGGCTGTCGCCCGGATCGGCGCCAGGGTAGACTTCGGCGCGGAAGGCGCTGAACCAGCGCTCCAGCAAGGGGCGGTCAGCTTCGGTGGCCAGGCGCATATGGCCTGGCGGCGGCGGGGGCGGGCGCACGCTGGTGAGCTGGTAGATCCGCTGGGGCATACCCTGCTCGACGCACTCGCCGCGCCGCGCCGCCCAGCGGCGGCCAAACGGCTCGGCCACCGAGCGCGGGCCAAGCACGCCGGGCAGGGGCCGTTCCGAACGGCTCAGTTCTTCCACCAGCGCCTCGATGGCCCCGGTGTGCCGGGTGTGTGATAGCACCAGCTTGTTGGGCGGCGTTTGCAGGGCCGCGAACACTACTACGCCCCCATCCTCGACGGTGACCAGGAGCGGCGCTTCCGGTCCGAACGTTTCGGGGTTGTGGGTCAACTCCGCGCAGAGGCCGAGGATCAGATGGTTGTGCGCCTCGTGGGCCAGAAGCAGGGGCATAGCCCGTTCGACGAAGCTCTCGATGTCGAGATGCTGTACGATCCGCATAGAGCACCTCCGCGGGAATACCACCAGCCGTCCATGCGGCTCCGCCGCACACGAACGGGAATGAACACAGGTTCTTCGTGGGAGGGCTGCGCCCTCCCAAACCCTCCCGCGGGCGGAGTATGGGGAAACCCGGTTTCCCCATACCCCTGCGTGAGGGCCAGGCCCTCCCGCGGGCAGGGGCGCGGGGCAACCGGGTTTCCTCGTATTTGTGTTGGCACAGGTTTGTTGTTGTCCGTGTAGTATACCCGACGAGTCGGCGGACGTGAAGGCTCGCATATAATGTGAGAGTGTGGCGCGTCGTGGCCGCCTTGCTCATGCGTGTCGTATTGCCTGCCGGAAACGACCGCGCCGGTCGTCGCCCGTCCCGCGCAGGCGCGTAGCGATAAGGAGTTGCCGATGAGAGACGATCTCGCCGCCACCCTGCGGAGTCTTCGCGATCTGCACGCCATGGGCCTGCTCGATGATGCGGAGTACGCCGACAAACTGGAGCTTTTGCGCGAACGCTTCGGCCCCACTATCGTGGACGCGCTGCAGCGCATCGTGGTGGCCTCTCCGGAGAGCCGCTCTGGCGCCCCCGCCGATGCGAACCGCCCGGTCGGCGGCGCGGAGTTTACCCCACCAGGCGCGAACGCCCGCGCCGAGCCTCTTCCGGCCAGCCTGAGCGCCGACGGCGCGCACTTCAGCTATGGTCACGCCCTGATTATCGGCGTCTCCGAGTATGCCCATCCCCACCTCCGCCTGCCTGGCGGCACGACCGCCAGCGATGCGCGGGCCCTGGCCAGTCTGCTCCGTGACCCGCACCTGGCGGCCTACCCCGAACAGCAGGTGCGCCTGCTGGTGGACGGCAAGGCGACCCGCAACTACATCCTGGACGCACTGGAAGAACTGGCCCACCTGGTTGATGGCGGAACAGCGCTGATCTGCTTCTCCGGGCGCGGAGCCTCCACCGAGGCGGGCTACGCCTTGCTGCCCGTTGATGCCGATCCTGATCGCCTGGTCGAGACCACGCTGACCGCCGAGGTGTTCCAGCGGCGCGTGGCGAAGGTCCGTGAGCGCGCCGGGCGGCTGGTGGTGCTGCTCAATTGCTGCCAGGCCGCGGGAGAGGACGGCCCCAACGCTCCCATTGCGGCATTGTCGGGGGCAGCGCCGGCTCCGGAGTTTTACCGCCCCCTGTCGGTGAGCGACGATCAGGTGGTCATCTCCTCGGCGCGGCCAGGGCAGCGCGCCGGTAGTCGCTCAGCGGTCAATCCGCGCCATACGATCTTCGGCGAGCACCTGCTCCTGGCCCTGGGCGGGCAGGCGCCCGGCGCCGGGCCGGCCATAGGGGTGTTTGATCTGTTTGCCTACCTGCGGGTTGCCGTGCCCGCCGATGGGCGCTCGTTGCAGCACCATGAGGCCTTGCTCCAGGAGCCGCTGTTCTACGCCGCGCGCCTGGGCGAGAATCTGCCCGTGGCCCTGCGCCCCGCAGGAGGGGTCGCCGGCGGCGATGCCGCGGCGGTGCGACGCCTGATTGAGTTGGAGTTGCGCCTGGAGGCGGCTGAAGGCGAAGCCGTGCACGGGCTGCTCGGCGAGCGCGATGAGATCCTGGCCGCCCTGGCAGCGTCGTTGTGAGGTGGAGGTTCCTGGGAGAGCTTCGCCCTCCCCAACCCTTCCACAGGTAGGGGCAGAGGTATGGGGAACCCGGGGTCCCCCATACCCCTCCAACGGCCTGCGTTCAGCGGGAGGGTTCTGAAACATGCCTGACGATCCAGGCAATCACCAGGATCAGGTACCCCGCCACGGCGGGCCAGGGCGGCATCCCCAGGCCAGACTCGATCGGACGGGTAGCCTGGATCAGGCCGAGGGCCAGCAGGGCCAGCCCTAGCCACGGCGAGCGCCGCGGGGCGGCGAGGGCCAGCCATGCCAGGGGCAAGGCCAGGAACACCAGATGGTGGTACCAGATCAGGCTGGAGCTGACGGTCAGGATGGCTACGCCGCAGGCCAGGATGGCCCCGTCATTCGCGCCGCGTCGCCCCCAGCAGATGGCGGCCCAGGCGGCCAGCAACCCCAGGCTGAAGGCCCGCCCCAGCCAGGCTGCCGCCTGCTCCGCTGTTGAGCCAGGCACTGTCAGGCCGGTCAGCAGCGCCGCCAGGGCCTGGTTGTAGGGGTTGCGGGGCACGCCCCCCAGCAGATCGGGGAGCAGTTGCGCGAAGGCCGTCCATAGCGCCGGCCCGTAGAGCGCGAGGGCCGGCAGGCTCAGGGCGACCGCTCCCAGGGCGACCCGCGTCAGCCGGCGCCAGTCGCCGCGGGCCAGCGGCCAGAGCAGCAGCACGACCGGCGTGAGTTTGATCAGCATGACCGCGGCGAGCGCCACATCGCCCGCCCACGCCAGGCGCCGCTCGCTGTGCCCCAGCGCAAACAGCGCCAACCCAAACAGCATCAGGCTGTTGATCTGGCCGATTGCCAGATTCTCCAGAAAGGGGGCAAAGCCCAGCCCCAGACCGAGCATGACCGCCAGATGGACGCGCCCCACCCCCTCCTGCGCCGCGTAGATCCCCAGCAGGGCCAGCATGTAGAGCGCGACCGAACCAACCAGCCAGAGACCGTGGGCGAGCCAGGGTTCCACGGCGGCGAGGGCGGCGAAGAGCGGCACCGTCGGCGGCGGGTAGACGAAGGAGACGCCGATCACGTTCAGTTCGGGCGGATCGTAGGGACTCAGCCCGGCCAGGGCCAGGCGTCCGGCCCGCAGGTAGATCTCCAGGTCCAGAGCCAGGCCGGGATGCACGTTCCGGTGGTTCCACAGCCCCACCGCCAGGTACAGGCCCATGCCTCCCATCACCAGACCCGCGAGGGCCACGGCGCGCGGGGCACTGCCACCCTTCCTATCGGCCCGGACGCGCGCGCCCATCGCGCCTGCCGCCGGCGCCCGCCCATCCCCGGCGGCCCGCCAGCGCGCCCCCGCCCCCAGCGCGAGCGGCCATCCCCCGGCAACCAGGACCGTGACCAGGGCGGCGATCACGCCGAGGGGCGCGAAGGTCCACCCCGCCCAGCGCCCGCCCAGGTGCCAGGCGAGCAACGATCCCATCGCCAGAGCGACGGTCGTTAGCGCGCCCAGGGGGCACAGGAAGGTGCGTATGGCAAGGTAGAGGGCCACCGTGGCAAGCAGGGCCGCCGCGATGAGCGCCGCTGGCGCCGCGCCGCCGCCCCACACCCCGACCTCGCCCAGCACGACCCCGACCTCTCGCGTTTCGCCGGGAGGCATGAACGGCGGCGCGGACAGTTCCAGCGCGATGCGCTCGCCCGCTTGCGCCGGGACGAGTAGCTGGTACTGGCGCAGATCCGCTCCGAGGGGCAAGCGGGCGTTGATCGGGCCGCTCAGCGCTGCCGCGACGCTCCCCCGCGCCCCGGCGGAGAGATCCAGCCGCAGGAGCAGCGGCCCGCCCGGATTGGGCAGGTCGAGGCGGGAGCGTCCGGTGGTCCAGCGGTAGGGAGCGCCCCCGTCGGCGCGCCGTTCGAGGGCGTGCAGGCCGGTGGCCGGCGGCGGCGCTGCGGGCGTGTAACGCGCCACCCTCGGGCCACTGGCGAGGAGCCACACCACAAGGGCCATACCGGCCACGAGGAGGAAGATGACGCCAACCTCGTTGCCAGCGGGCATGAGCGGCAAGACTGGCAGGCGGGGGTGTGGTGTGCCGCGATCCGCCATCTCCACCTACGAACTGAGGCGCGCCTCGAGCAGCACGATGCTCAACAAGCGCGAACTGTCGGGCAACTCTTCCCGGTCGGCCGGCGCCCGCAATACCAGGCGATGCTCGCCGGGGGGCAGCCAGAAGTGCAAATACACGCGCGACGGTCCCCGGTTGACCAGCCAGGTCCCTGCGGGGGCGTCATCGAGGCTGAGCGTCACCGCGCGGGGCGCGCGGTAGCTCTGGGCGACGAGGAGCAGGGTGAACCGCCGCACCTCCGTGCCGGGATTGATCAGTGTCAGTACGCCCTCCGGCCCCATCCAGCGCCAGGTCTGCTGGCCATCGCTCTCGGGGCGCTGCCAGCCATCGCCGCTGAAGGCGGCGATGGCTCGCCCGGGGCTGGCCGGCACCTGATAGAGGCTGCGCGTGCCGTCCTCGAACACCGGGGCCAGCCCGGGCATGGCCTGCTCGAGCGCGGCCCGCACGCCGGGGACCGCTTCCGGCTCGATCTGATCCCAGCGCACCACCACGTCGCGCACGCCGTAGAAGGCCAGCGCGGCGAGGGGGCCATCGGAGCCTTCGAGGAAGGGCGAGGCCGGTTCGGGATGCATGCGCCACAGCGCGCGCGCACCCGGCGCCGTGTGTGGCCAGGCGTAGCGTGGCGGGCGAGCCAGGTAGCCGCCCGGGATGGGCCGGGCGTGCACGAGTTGGGCCCGCTGGGGCTCGATGCGCTTGTATCCCGCCGCGGGCATATCGAATACCACGCCCGTGCCGGCGGCCAGCCGCTGGTTGAGCGGGTGCGTATCCGCCGGCAGCAGCGGCCAGGGGCCAATCGCCAGTTCGAAGGCGATCAACCCCAGCGGCAGGGCCAGCAGCCAGCGACGACGTTCACCCACCATCGCGCCGAGGGCGCGCAGGCCCAGGGCGATAGGCGGTATCAGAGCGATGGTCGCGACCGCGGTGAACAGCAGCGGCCGCCGGCCCAGACCGATGCCCGGCAGCGCCTCCAGCAGGGCGTAGGGCAGCGGCAGGCTACTCTGCCAGGGGCCAATCTGCAGGCGAGGTCCGAGGGCGAAGAGCAGGGCCATGCCGGCGAGCGCGAGCCAGCGCCAGGCGCGTTGCGGGCGCCGCGCCACGCCCAGGGCGCTCAGCGCCAGGGCGCCGTAGCCCAGGGCCACGTTCCAATCACCGCTGTAATCGTGCCAGGCCTTGCCCACTCGCTTGAAGAGCCAGTCGCCCCACAGCGGATGCAGGTAGCTCGGCAGCCAGAAGTCGAGCAGGTTCGCCGAGCGCCGCAGCGCCTCCTCGCCCTCGAACTGGTGCACCGCCCCCGGTGAGCCAAGCGCCAGGCGCAGCGCCGGCGCCAGCACGGGGAGCAGCAGCAGCCCGCCTACCAGCAGACTCAGCCCGGCCTGACCGAGCGCCTGGCGGGGCGCGACGCGGGTCCCGCCCGGCCCGCTGGCCCACAGCAGAGCGAAGCCGAGGGCGTAGAGGCCCATGAACAGCAGGTAGTACCAGCTCGACAGGCCGGTGCAGGCCAGGAACACTCCGGCAAGGAGCGCGTCGCGCCGGCGCCCGTCTTCGACAGCGCGCAGCACAAACAGGGCGTACAGCGCCGGCCAGTGGAGGCTGGCGAGTTCCAGTTGCCCATCCCAGATCCGCGTCAGATGAAAGGGCGAGAGCGTGAAGATCAGCCCGGCGACAAAGGCGGCCCAGCGCGCGCCGCAGACGCGCAGGGCCAGGGCGTAGCCGGCCATCCCGCATAGGATCAGACTGAGGAGCATGGCCGCATTGTAGCCGGCCACCGGACCCCAGAGGGCAGTGACGGGCAACACCAGCACCCCGTTGATGAAGCCCAGGGTTTGCAGGTGCAACGCCGCGCCCTCGGGAAAGAACAGTAGATCGGTGACAAACGGATCGCGACCGGTGAAGAGCGCCAGACGCACCCACCACAGGTTCCAGACATTCTGCCAACCGTCCACGGCTGCCACCGGCCCGCCGGGGATGGCCGCGCCGAACGCCGGCAGGATGGGCGCCATCAGCAGCAACGCGACCAGGGTGTAGCCGGCGAGGGCCGCCAACCAGACCGGCCGCGCTGGGATCGCGCGGCGCGCCTGAGAAGCGGCAGGCGCCCCGGGAGCCGCCCGCGGGTGAACCGGCGTCTCGGCGCAGTTTGGCGAAGCGTCTGGCATGGGGCGCCTGTTCATGCGTCCTTCGACATCACCCGGGGGTTCCTCTGGGTTGCGCTATCGTCGGTTCCCCGGCTGGCAGGGGCGTGGGGAACCCGGGTTCCCCACACCCCTCGCCGAGGGCCTATGTTCACATCAGCCGTCCATTCGCGGGGCGCACAACGCCCGATGAACATACGGTTGTTCCTGGGAGGGCTGCGCCCGCCCACACCCCCCGCGGGTGGGGGCATGGGGAAACCCGGTTTCCCCATGCCCCTGCGGGGCGGGGGCGTGGGGAAACCCGGTTTCCCCATACCCCTCGCCGAGAGCGTAGGTTCACGTCAGGCCGCGCAGCAAAACCATGTCAGGAACGGAAGGGCTGTGGTATGATACTGGTGAAGGACGGAACCGGCTACGTTACCGTTGGAGGAATGCGGGAACGCTGCGCCTCTCCGTACCCGCCGTTGCGCCCGTGGCGGCAGATCCCTCCGGTCCGGGCCAGGGCGCGCCCCCACCGCGGACGGACCGGCGGGATGGCGGAGGGCCACAGGCCCTGCGCCCTTCCCCGCCGGGAGGCACCCGCGTACCTGCTGTCATGCCGGAACAAGCGGATAACCCGGTTATCTGGATAGGCTCCAAGGAGCACCGTGTGACCCTGCTGCTGCTCATCCGCCATGGAACCAATGACTGGGTGCACGGACGGCTGGCCGGCTGGACGCCGGGCGTGCATCTCAACGACGAAGGGCGCGCGCAGGCGGCCGCGCTGAGCGAGCGGCTGGGCGATCTGCCCATCGCCGCGATCTACACCAGCCCGCTGGAACGGTGTGTCGAGACGGCTACCGCCATCGCGCAACCCCGCGGGTTGCAGTTGCGCCTGATCGAACAGATCGGCGAGGTGCGCTACGGCGAGTGGCAGGGCGCCGAGTTGAAGGAACTCTACAAACACGAGTTGTGGCCGGGCGTCCAGCACTACCCGAGCGGCACTCGCTTTCCCAACGGCGAGACGCTCGGCGAGGCCCAGATGCGCATGGTGCAGGCCCTTGACCGCCTGCGAGCGCTCCACCCCGGGCAGATTATCGCCGTCGTGTCACACGCCGATATCATCAAGCTGGCGATTGCTTACTACGTGGGCATGCACATCGATCTGTTTCAACGGCTGGTGATCAATCCGGCTTCGCTGACCGCGATCGCGTTTGAGCGCATGGGGCCGCGCCTGCTGGCGTTTAATGAAACCGGCTCCCTCGCCCATTTGCGCCCGAAGCCCGAGTCGCCTGCCGCAACCGGGCAACCCGCAGAGGCCGCCGAGACCGCCACCCCGACGCCCTCCGCCGAGAGCACTGCCGCCGGCAATGGCGAAGGCCCCTTGCCGGAGGCGAAGCACCTAGAGCAGGAGCATGTCTGAGTTTACCTACGATCTGGATGCAGTGCAACGGATCACCGTGGGCGCCGTTGGTCCCAAGGGCCAGCGCGTGTTCTACATGCAGGCGCGCCGGGGATCGCGGCTGATCACCCTGCTGGCCGAGAAGGAACAGGTTCGCGCCCTCGCGGAAGCGATTGGGCGCCTGCTGGATAGCCTGGCCGAGAAGAACCCGCGCCTCGCCACCTCCGATGACCTGCTGGTGACCGATATGAGCCTGGAAGAGCCGCTGGAACCGGAGTTCCGCGTGGGCCAGATGGGATTGGGCTACGATACCGAACGCGATCTGATCGTTTTGCTGATCCAGGGGATCGGCGACGATGAGAACGAACAGCCAACCGCGCGTTTCTCGGCGACCCGGCCGCAGATGCGCGCCCTGAGCAGCCACGCCGCCCAGGTGGTGGCCGCCGGGCGCGCCATCTGCGGCAACTGTGGCCGCCCGATCGATCCATCGGGCCATTTCTGTCCCCAACGCAATGGCCATGGCCCGGTCAGCGGCACAGCGTGAACCTCGATGCCCCCGGCCCGGGCCGCCAGGGGCGTCGGGCAACCCGGTTTCCCTCGCGCGCAACGTTCAAGGTGGCGACCAACCGTTGCTTGCCGGGCAGGGACGTGAGGAAAGCCGGTTTGCGCCATGGGCGGACCGTTCAAGCTGGCTCCACCAACCGTTCCCTGCCGGGAAGAGGCGTGAGGAAAGCTGGTTTGCGCCGCCAGCGAAACCAGAGGCGCGTGGAGGGTGCGGCCCCCGAAAGAGCAGGCAACCCCGCCCGCACGGCGAGACCTGGCTTGACTGGAACACTGATTGAAGCAAACAGCAGCTATGAACGAGCAGCAGCCTCAGACCATCGAGGTATCCCGGGTGTTGGAAGTGCTGGCAAAGGGCGATATGGCGATCGAAACCGTCCTGCCCTACAGCAGCAACTATACGCTGCTCGCAACCATTACCTATGAAGAACTCCAGGTGCTCGCCGTCTACAAGCCACGTCGCGGCGAGCGCCCGCTCTGGGACTTTACCCGTGGCACCCTCTATCGCCGCGAGGTGGCGGCGTACCTGGTGTCCGAGGCGCTCGGCTTTGGCCTGGTGCCCCCTACCGTGCTCCGCGATGGCCCCTATGGCGTCGGTATGGTGCAGTTGTTCATTGCCAATGACGAGGATGCGCACCTCTTCACCATGCTCAAGGAAGAGGGCTATGAGCCAACCATCCGGCGGCTGTGCGCCTTCGATTGCCTGATCAACAATGCCGATCGCAAGAGCGGCCACGCCCTCAAGGGCCTCGA
>DAOTYR010000179.1:0-1528 GCA_034434655.1 Chloroflexaceae bacterium | reverse complement strand
GGCAGCGCTTCCGGGTGCCGCCGGGCATCACCGGCTGGTGGCAGGTCAACGGGCGCAGCGATAAACCAATGCATCTGCACACCGAGGATGATCTCTACTACATTCAGAACTATTCCTTCTGGCTCGATCTGCGTATTCTGGTTAAGACGTTGATCGTTGTGCTGGAGGGCCGGGGAGCATACTAAACATGGGGGAACCCGGTTCCCCCATACCCCCGCTTTCATCGGGTGGCGTAGCCCCTCGGAGCGGGGTCTGGGGAAACCGGGTTTCTCCAGACCGCCGAACGCGGCAGCGTGATGGCTTGCCTTAGCAGAGAAGCAGGTTTCACTGTGGATCAACCCGCGCGCGATGCGATCTCGCAGGGCGCCGCCCATTCCTCCATAGCGGGTCTCCGCGCGCCGCGCCTACGGCTTGCGGCTGCCGAGCGGGGCGTGTTGCGCTGGCTCCTGCCGCTGGCGCTCGCCCACGGGTTGCTGTACCTGTTCCTCGTCCCGCCCTGGCAACACTACGATGAGCCGAACCACTTCGAGTACGCTGCCCAGATCGCTATAGGCGAAGGCATAACGCCGGGCGAGGGGTCGGTCCAACTCAGCCGCGAGATCGCCGACTCGATGTACCGCCACCGCTTCTGGCCGCCGGGGGTGCGCCCTGATCTACTCAGCCCTGGACCGGTGCTCCTCGGGTTCAGCCAGCGCGTCCATCCGCCGCTCTATTACCACCTGATTGCGCTGCCCATCGGCCCGACGCGCTATCTGGCGGTGGAAACCCAGCTCTACCTGGCCCGCGCCGTCAGTATGCTGCTCTATGCGTTGACCGTGCTTGCCGCCTGGCGCATCGCCGTTGTGATGGCCCCCGATGAGCCGGCAACGCAGCTCGCCTTTCCGCTCCTGGTGCTGTTCACTCCTGCCTTCGCCGACCTTATGGCGGCGGTCAATAATGATGTGCTGCTCAATATGGCCGCGACAACCGCCCTGCTCGGGGCGGTGTTGCTCATTCGCGACGGGCCGCGCCCCGCGGCCCTGGCCCTCGCCGGCTTCGGCGCGCTCGTCGCCGTGCTTACCAAGCGCGTCGGTCTGGCTGTGGTCCCGCTGGTCGGGCTTGCGCTGCTGTGGGCGCTGCGCCGGCATCCCGTCCGGCGTCGCCTGGTGGCCGGCATCGGCCTGGCAATGTTCGTCGTTGCCGCCGTCGCCGCATTCCGCCCGGTTATGGTTGAAGGCCCCGGCGGCCCCCATCCGGTCCTCGCCGCCCGTTCCTGGCTGGTCGCGCTCGATGCGGCCTATCTGCGGCTCGACGTAGACAACTGGATCCGCTCGGTGAGCGATCCCGATCTGATCGGTCAGCGGTATCAGACCCTCGTGGTTGTCGCGTTTACCAGTTTCTGGGCGCGCTTCGCCTGGGGGCATGTGTCGGCGGGCGTCGTTTGGGACTGGATGTTTGCCGTGCTGGCGCTGGCCGCGCTGCTCGGCCTGGCGCGCGGCTTCTTCCTGACGGCGCGCCAGGGAATACCGCTGTGGCGACGGCGCTGCGT
>DAOTYR010000178.1:0-6258 GCA_034434655.1 Chloroflexaceae bacterium | reverse complement strand
TCGATCATCAAGGCTTCGGGCACAATCAAGGGGAAGTAGACCGTCGGCGGATGGAAGCCATAGTCAATCAGCCGCTTGGCGATATCGAGCGTGCGCACCCCCTGCGCGCCGGCGATCTGGCCCTTCAGCACCGTCTCGTGCATACAGATGCGGTCAACGGCCTGGGGGTAGAGGTCCTTGAGCATCACGCGCACATAGTTCGCATTGAGCACGGCGATCTCGCTGACCTCGCGCAGGCCTGCCGCCCCGAGGCTGCGAATGTAGGTCCAGGCGCGCACGAGCATGCCGAAGTTGCCGTGGAAGACCTTCAGGCGCCCGATGCTTTTCTCGGGGATGAACAGTTCATACGCGCCGCTGGCGTCGCGGCGCACGCGCGGGCCGGGCAGGAAGGGAGCCAGGGCCGCCGTGCAGCCCACCGCGCCCGAACCGGGGCCGCCGCCGCCGTGCGGGGTGGTGAAGGTCTTGTGCAGGTTGTAGTGCATGAAGTCGAAGCCCAGTTCGCCCGGTCTGGCGATGCCGAGGATGGCATTGAAATTGGCCCCGTCGCCGTACATCAGGCCGCCGGCCTCGTGGACCAGGCGCGCGACCTCGACGATGTGTTCCTCAAACAGTCCCAGGGTGTTGGGGTTGGTGAGCATCATTCCCACCGTGCGCGGGGAGAGTTTGGCCTTCAGGTCGTCCAGGTCCACATTGCCGCGCGCGTCGCTCTTCACCTCGACGACCTTGAAGCCGGCCATCGCCGCGGTGGCGGGGTTGGTGCCGTGGGCAGCGTCGGGCACCAGCACCTCGACGCGCTGCGGATCGTTGCGGTCCAGGTGATAGGCGCGGAAGGTCAGGATGCCGGCGAACTCGCCCTGCGCCCCGGCGGCGGGTTGCAGCGAGACGGCGTCGAAGCCGGAGATCTCGCCCAGGTACTCCTGGAGTTCGTACATCAGTCGCAGCGCGCCCTGGGACAGGCTGGCGTCCTGGAGGGGATGGGCGGCGGCGAAGCCGGGGAGCCGGGCGGCTTCTTCGTGGAGCTTGGGGTTGTACTTCATCGTGCACGACCCCAGGGGGTAGAAGCCTGTGTCAATGGCGTAGTTGCGCTGGCTGATGCGGGTGTAGTGCCGGATCACCTCGGGTTCGGTCAGGCTGGGGAAGTCATTCATATCGTCCTGGCGCAGCAACGCGGCTGGCAGGGGCGTTTCGGGCACATCGAGGTCCGGCAGGTTGGCGCCGTGCTTGCCCGGCGCGGAGAGTTCGTAGAGGTGTGGTTCGTAGGTGTCCATCCTGGTATGCTTTCCAGATGACGTGGCACAAGCGGATTACGTGTCGTGGCCCTGGCCATTTGGGGGGCTGGCGCCGACAACGTGGGAGGTTTTCCAGAAGGGTTGCGCCTCTGCCTCCCCGCGGGAATGGCGCGGCACATAACGGGCGACCCACTAGCGAAACAGATCTGCAATCTTCAGCCTGAACCCCGGCAACAGATCCGGGCTTTCCAGGGAGGCTTCCGGGCCATAGGTCCGCGCAAGGCCATCGGGCGTATGCACGGTGACGTTGTGGCGGCGCTCATGGCACCTCCGGGTTCTGCAGCAACGCCAGGGCCAGGTCGGCGCGTCCGGCCTCCAGGAAAAGAACAAGGCGGTAGGGGGTCAGGGCGAATTCGCGCACCTGATCGTAGCGGCGCTCGGTGGTGGCGTCATAGGCGTTGCCATAGCCGACACGGATGCTGAAATGCTCCTGGCCGGCGAAATGCTCCATGGCCGCGACGTGGTCCCAGGCGGGGCGCCAGGCCAGGGCATAGCCCCAGCCGGTCAGGCCGGCGAGGCGCCAGCGGCGGTCGCGCCGGCGCACCAGCACGCGAGCCGGGCGGAGATCGCCGTGGGTGAGGCAGGCGGGCCGCCCGGTGGTTACGACGTTTTCGGCGGCCCAGACGGCCAGGGCCGCCGCCCCGCGGGCATCGAGTTCGCCGGCGGCCTGGGCGGCCGCGAGGGCGGCGGCGAGGCGCGCCTGGTAGTAAGCGACATCCGCATCGGCGCGCGCGCCGGGGGCGGGGCCGCGTTCGGGGCCATACCCCGGCGGAGCGTCGGGGTCGAGGGCGCCGTAGGTGGGCGCGGCATACTGATGCACGCGCGCCAGCAGCGCGCCGAGGGCCTGGCCCACCTCGTAGCGCTGTTCTTCATCGAGGGCGCCGAGCACCTCGATCAGCGGCGTGCCCTCCAGGTATGCCAGCAGCAGATAGGGCTCGCCGGCCTCGCCGCGCAGGTCGTGGGCCAGCACCTCGGGGAGGGGCAGGTCAATCTCCGCGCGCAGGGCGCGCAGCGCGGCCAGTTCGGCGGCCAGGGGATCGCCCGCGCCCGGATCGGGGGGCGCGCCCAGGCGCAGCACGGCCCGCCGCGACTCGCCCAGGTGCAGCAGCAGGGTGCGCTCGCCTAGCGGCTCCGCCTCGCGCAGGCGGGCGCCGGGCAGGGCGTGGGCGACAAGGCGTCCCAGTTGTGCGTCGGTAAGGCTCATCGTAAGAACCGGTCACCGCAGGCGCGGCTACGCCACCTCGCGCAACGCCGCCACAAGGCGATCAATGTCGGCCTTGCTATTCATCTCGGTCACGGCCAGGAGCATGGCGTGGCCCAGGTGGGGCTCGTCCTGGCTCAGATCATAGCCGCCGATGATGCGCTGCGCGCGCAAGGCGGCGTTGATCGCCGCCACGGGCCGCGGGCAGCGCACCACGAACTCCTTGAAGAAGGGGCCGCGCTCAACGCTGTATCCCGGCAGCGCGGCGATCTGCGCGGCGGCGTAGTGCGCCCGGTGGTAGCACAGTTCGGCCACCCGGCGCATGCCCTGCCGGCCCAGCAGGCTCATGTACACCGTCGCGGCCAGGGCCATGAGGCCCTGGTTGGTGCAGATATTGCTGGTGGCCCGCTCACGGCGAATGTCCTGCTCCCGGGCGCGCAGCGTCAGCACGTAGGCCAGGCGACCGTCCACATCGCGGGTAACGCCGACGATCCGCCCGGCGATCTTATGCACATACTTCTGCCTGGTGGTAAAAATGCCCAGGTACGGCCCGCCATAGTTGAGACCGATGCCCAGCGGCTGGCCCTCGGCGGTGGCGATGTCGGCGCCGACCTCGCCGGGGGTCTGGAACAGGCCCAGAGCGATCGGGTCGAAGTGAACGCAGAGCAGCGCGCCGCGGGCCTGCACCTGGGCGGCCAGCCCGCGCAGGTCGTGCAGCCGCCCGAGGAAGTCGGGGTTCTGCACGATCAGCAGGGCGGTCCGCTCATCCACGAGGGCCAGGGCGTTCTCGATGGTGGCGCCGGGGGTCTCATCGCCGGTAATCTGCACATCGAGGGCCTGCAGGTAGGTGCGGAGCACGGCCCGGTACTGCGGGTTGACCCCGCGGGCGACGACGATCTTGCGCCGGTTGCGAACCACGTTGAGGGCCATAATGGCGGCCTCGGCGATGGCCGTGCCGCCGTCGTAGTGCGAGGCGTTGGCGATCTCCATGCCGGTGAGCGAGCAGATCAGGCTCTGGTACTCGAAGATCGCCTGGAGCGTGCCCTGACTGATCTCGGGCTGGTAGGGGGTGTAAGCGGTGTAGTACTCGCCCCGACGGAGGATCTGGTCCACCGCGGCGGGCACGAAGTGGTGGTAGGCCCCCGCGCCCAGGAACATGCTATGGCCGTGGGCGTTGGCGTTCGTATCGCTCAGAGCGCGCAGTTCGCGCATCAGTTCCGGTTCGGAGAGCGGCGCGGGCAGATCGAGACGCGGGAAGCGCCACTCCTCGGGCACATCGGCGAACAGGTCCTCGAGCGCGTTGACGCCGATGGCGGCCAGCATTGCGGCGCGCTCGGCCTCGGTGATGGAGATATAGTGTGACATAGGGATGCGATCTAGAGCCTCAGGCCTGGTTCAAACGCACGTGACAGGACTTATGCGGTGGAGGGGCGCGGGGAGGCGAAGCCTCCCCCCATACCCCACTGTTCCCGCCCGCGGCGGCCAGGCGGCCTGCCGAACTGCCAGCGGTGCCCCTGCCCGCCTCTACCGTGCGCGTCCTGTCTGTAAGACAAACGGGCCGATGGGCAGCTAATGGGCGCGGCCCTCGAGATAGGCGGCGTAGGCGGCGGCGTCCATCAGTTCCTCTTCCTCCCCCGAGGGGCGCATGCGGATGAGCCACCCCGCGCCATAGGGGTCGCTGTTGATCGGCTGCTGGTCGTTCTCCAGGGCGCTGTTCACCGCGGTGACCTCGCCACCGACGGGGGCGTACAGGTCCGACGAGGCTTTGACCGACTCGATCACCCCGAAGCTGTCGCCGGGGGCGAAGGTGGCGCCCACCTGGGGCAGTTCCAGGTAGACGATGTCGCCGAGTTGTTCCTGGGCGTAATCGGTGATACCGATCACCACTTCATCGCCCTCGACCCGCACCCACTCGTCCGACTTGCTGTAGCGGAGATCCGCTGGAATGGCGCTCATAGTACACTCCTGAGGTGAACATCGTTCGCAGGGTTCAGCCCCCCTCCCAGCCTCCCCCCGCTGGGGGGAGGAGCCGGGTTCCCGCCCCCAGCGGGGGAGGGTCAGGGAAGGGGCGGTCACCGTGCCCGCGGAGCCGCGCCGCGGGCGGGACGCCCGCGCTCCCAGGTCATGTGCATCGCGGCGTGGTGCGCCATGCGCATGACCGTCTCACGTGACCATGGGGGAACCAGGTTCCCCCACGCCCCCGGGAAGGTGAGGGCGCAGCCCGTGCGCAGGGGGTTGGGGAAACCGGGTTTCCCCAGCCCTCCGCCCGGGGGAGGGTGTGGGAGGGCGCAGCCCGTGCGCAGGGGGCTGGGGAAACCGGGTTTCCCCATACCTCCGCCCGCGGGAGGGTTGGGGAGGCGGCGGCGCGACCTCCGGGGCTGATGGTCTTTGAAGAAATAATCCGGTATAGCCCGCGCAGGCGGGCTTCGCATCCCGTAGCCGAGGGCTTCAGCCCCACGGCCAGCCCGGCATAGCGGATGAATTTCTCAAAGACCATTAGCCCCACGGCTAGCGCAGGATAGCGGATTAATTTCTCAAAGATCATAAGCCTCCGCCGCTCCGGCTACCCCTGGCGGTCCATGCGCCTGATCCAGGCCCCCGGATCGCGGATCTCCTCCAGGGTGGGCAGGTTCTCGGGCCGCTCCCAGACGCGGGCGGCGAAGGCCACCCCGCGGGTCTGCGTCACCGCGTTGACGAAGGCCTCACCCTGCTGGTACTGGATCAGCTTCAAATCCATGCCCGTGATCCGGTTTATCAGCACCTCGAGGACGGTCTTATTGGCCTGGCGCTGGGCCACGCGCTGTTCGATCTGCTCGAAGCTGGGGAGCAACCGCCGGCCCACGGCGTTCATCACGTGGTTGCCGTAGCCCTCGACCAGCGACATCAGCGCCTGGAGTTGCTCGAAGATTCGCTGCTGCTCGGGGGTGAGCATGGTCTCGATCCAGTGCTGACCACTGGCGAGGCCCTGGGCGATGCGCACGAGCAACTGGGGCAACCCGCTGCCGAAACGCTCCAGTTGCAGGTTGAGTTGATCGAAATACTGCTGCAGCAGATCGCGGAAATGCTGGCGCACCCAGGGATAGGCCTCGAACTCAAACACGTGCGTCGCCTCGTGCAGAGCGATCCAGAGGCGGAAATCCTCGTCGTTGAGGCCGAGTTGCTGCTGGACGCGGGCGATGTTCGGCTCGACGAAGTAGAGGGCGCCCCGCGCGGCGGGATCGGGCGAGAGGAGACTCAGATCGTACTGGCCGAGCACACGGCGGGCCAGGTAGCCGAGCAGCAAGCCCAGTTGCGCGCCGAGGAACTTGCCATTCAACTCGCCAAACAGCACGGCGCTCACCCCGCGCCCCCCGCCGTTCTGCTCGTAGATCGCCTCGATCGGGCGGAACAACTGCTCGAACGAAGCAAAGTTCGCCTCCAGCCACTCGCGCCGGTCGTGGACATAGACCCGGGTGATCGGCTGAGGCAGTTGCACCCCCAGGTACTCGGCGATCAACGGCTCACTGCGCTTCACCAGGCGAAAATACTGGTCGTGGCGGAAGGCGCGGTTCACCACCGGGGCCTGCTCCCACTGCGCCACGCGCAGGGCCATCTCACGGGCCTGCTCCCAATCAATCAGCCGCGGGGGGCGGTAGTCCTCGCTGCGTGTGCGGCTCTCGATATAGTGACGCGCGGCGGCGCCCGCAACAACCCCCAGAAGCAGCATGGCGCCAAGCCGGCGAAGCTCACTGCCAGGTGTAGACACAAGCAAGTCCTTTCTAACGTGAA
>DAOTYR010000177.1:0-13611 GCA_034434655.1 Chloroflexaceae bacterium | reverse complement strand
TTCACGTTAGAACTGGCGATGATGCATGTGCAATCTACAGCACCAGGGAGCGGCATTCCATGATCGGCGCAGTTGCCACCGCTCTGGCCTTTGAGGTACAAACGGCCCGCCGGCGCTACTTTGTGCCCCGCGGCCATGTGGATCAGGTGGGGATCGCTCCGCTGCCCAACGCCAGCGACGCCCACGGTCGCCCGCTGCTCGCCCGCGACCTTGGGCCGTTGCTCGATCCCGAGGACGGTGGCGCGCCCGGGCGGCAGGCCCTCACCGTGCTGCTGCGGCGGCGGACCGTGGCGCTGCGCGTGCAGCGCATCGAGAGCCTGGAGAGCGTGACGGTGCATCCCCTGGCGCCGCTGTTGCGGCGGCGCTTGCGCGCGCCCTGGGTGCTCGGCGCCGTCATTCGCGATGATCAGCCGGTGCTGGTGCTCGATGTGCGCCGCATCGCCACCGACCTCGCCCTTGGCGCCGTCCCGTGAGCGGCTGCGCCATACCGCGATCCGGAGGGCCGGGCTGCATCGTCAGGGGGATGGGAAAACCTGGTTTTCCCCATCCCCCTGCTTGAGGGCTGCATATGCCCAACCCTCCTACGGGCGGGGGCGTGGGGAAACCCGGTTTCCCCACATGTTTCCTGTGAACGACTACTTGCACATCAGCCGTCCGTGCGGCTGCGCCGCACAGCGCCCGATGAACATCGCCTGGGAGCGCGGGCGGCCCGCCCGCGTCGCGGCTCCGCGGGCAAGGTGACGGCCCCCCTCCCCAGCCCTCCCCCCGCTGGGGGGAGGGAGTCCGGCGCCTCCCCCCAGCGGGGGGAGGTTAGGAGGGGGGTCAGCGCCGCATGCGCGTAGGTGAGCAGCCTATGTTCACGGTAGCCGTCCATGCGGCTCCGCCGCACAACGCCGCAATGAACATAGGTTTGTTCTTGGGAGGGCTGCGCCCTCCCAAACCCTCCCGCAGGCGGAGGGATGGGGAAACCCGGTTTCCCCACACCCCTGCTCGAGCAGCCTATGTTCACGTCAGGAAAACGTATGTACCAGTCAGTTGAACGTGTTACGACAGTGATACCCGAACACTCCCTCCTGCGCGACAACCTGGGGGTGATGCGCCTGCTCATCGCCGGCGGCATCGTGGTTGTCGGCCTGTTCTGGGCGGTGACGATTGGCCTCTGGCTGTTCGAGACCGTCGGCAGCGTCGTCAGCGTCGTGGCGTCGCTGATCGCCGTCCTGGCCCTGCTGGTGTACCTGGGCGCCTATTACCTGCTCCGCCGCGGGCACACCCTCACCAGCCGGCGGGTGGTCTTCTTCGGCATGCTCCTCGGCGCCGCCTTCGCGGTCTTCTTGCTCGGGGGGGCCACCGGTCCCCTGGCGATGCTCTTCTTCATTCCTGTCATCAGCGCCGGCTTACTGGGCCATGGCCGCGATGGTCTGCATGTCGCAGCCGGGGCCATCCTGATCTACGCGCTCATGTTCGCCGCTGAATGGGGCGCATGGTACCAGCCGATCCCGCTGCCGGACTGGATCTACCTCATCAACTTCGTCATTACCGGGGTCTTTCTGGCCGTGGTCGCCTGGCTCAGCGGGCGCGATCTGCTGCAGGTGGTGGCCCAGTCCCAGGAGCGGGCCGAGGAGTTGCTGCACAAGACCGAGCAACTGATTGAAAAGAATTTCCAGCAGGTTGAGCTTGGCAGCGAACTGGCCGCCGCGGCCCAGGAATTGCAGGTGGCTTCGCAACAGCAGGCCAGCGGCGCGACCGAGCAGGCCAGCGCCGTGGCCCAGGTTTCAAGCACGATCGAGGAACTGGGCAGCACCGCGCGGCAGATCGCCCAGGCGGCCGAGCAGGTCGCCCAGGCCGCCCAGCAAACCCTGGAGAACCTGAGCAGCGGCCAGGACGCGGTGGACGAGAGCATTCACGCCATGGAGCGCATCCGCGGGCGCGTCTCCGACGTGACCACCCGCGTGCTCAGCCTTGGCGAACGTTCGCAGCAGATCGGCGAGATTATTGACCTGATTGACGACATTTCCGACGAAACGCACCTGCTGGCCCTCAACGCTGCCATCGAGGCGGCCGGCGCTGGCGAGCATGGTCGCCGCTTCGCCGTGGTGGCCGCCGAGGTCAAGAGCCTGGCCAACCGCACCCTGGCCGCCGCCAAGGAGGTCAAAGGGGTCATCGCCGAGATCCGGCAGGCCACCTCCGCCGCGGTGCTGGCCGCCGAAGAAGGCAGCAAAGAGGTCGAGCGTGGCGTGGAACTGGCCCATCGCGCCGGGCAGATTATGGACAACATCGTGATGATGGCCGAACGCACCGCCCAGAGCGCCGCCGAGATCGGCCTGGCCACGGCCCAGCAGCAGAGCGCCAGCGAACAGGTGGTGGAGACCATGCGCGAAATCGCCGAGGTGGCCCGCCAGACCGCCCTGGGCTCGCGCCAGATGGCCGAGTCGGCGGCGACGCTGACCGCCATCGCCGATCGCCTGCATGGCATCGCCGCGGAGGAGCGCGGGCCGTAGTACTACAGTTGTATTTCGGCAGATGATCCGTTTCCGTCGGCGTAAACGCCTCGGCTAGCGCTTGCGAGGGCCACCTGCGTGGCCTGTGCAGCCCACGAAGGTGGGCTTTGCCCCCGTAGCCGAGGGCTTTCAGCCCGACGGGGAGCGCATCTACAACTGTAGTAGCCCATGCGGAGAACCACGGTATCCGGTTACGTTCAGGCAAGGGTGCGGGCCAGGTTTCCCCGCACCCCTCCAACGAGCGGTCAACGGTCGGGCGTGCCAGCCTGACCGTTGCTTCGCTCCCAGCGAGAGATGCATGGACCTTGCCGCCTTCCACCAGCAGTTTCGTGAAGAGGCCGCCGAGAATGTCCGTGTGTTGCAGGACGGTCTGCTCGCCCTTGAGACCGAAGCCGACGCGGGGCAGCGGCGGGCGACGGTGGACCGCATCTTCCGGGCCATGCACACGATCAAAGGCTCGGCCCGCGTGCTGGGGTTCGAGCCGATCAGCCGGCTGGCCCACGCGCTCGAGAATCTGCTCGGCGAGTTGCGCCAGGAACGGCGCGTGTTCGATCGGCCCCTTGCCGACGCGCTGCTGCGGGGCGGCGACGCCATTCTCGCCCTGAGCGACGCCGCCGTGGGGGGGCGCGCCCCGCCGCTGGACGTGGAGGCGCTGATTGCCAGCCTGCCGGCGTCTGCCGGGGCAGCGGCGGCGCCCCCCACCGCCGCTGCCCCGGTCATCGCGCCACCCGAGACCCACCCGGTCGCACCCGCTGCGCCGCCGCGCGTCGCACAGCAGACAGTGCGCGTGCGGGTTGACCGGCTCGACCGCATGCTCAACCTCGCCGGCGAACTGGTCGTGAGCCAGCAAATGCTGGCCAATCACGCCGACGAACTACGCGCGTTGCAGGCGACGGTGGAGCGACAACTGCAGGCCCTGAGCCAGCTCGAAGCCGAACTGTCGCGCCTGCGCTTCTCGCCGATGCAGCGGCAGGCGATCGACCGGCCGCTGGCGGCGGCGCGTGAAGCGGGCGCGCGCGCCGCCGTGCTCGTTCAACGCCAGGCCGAGCGTTTCAGCCGGCACACCGGGCAACACGAACTGCTGGTACGCGATCTCGAACAGGAAGTGATGGCGGCGCGCCTGCTGCCCATCGCCACCGTCTTCGGCGGCCTGCCGCGGGCCGTGCGCGACCTGGCCCAGGCCACCGGCAAACAGGTGCGTCTCTCCGTGCACGGCGAGACCGTGGAACTTGATCGCAAAGTGCTCGAAGCCATCGCCGACCCGCTGCTCCACCTGGTGCGCAACGCGCTGGACCACGGCATCGAAATGCCTGAGGAGCGCCAGGCTGCCGGCAAAGCTCCACAGGGCCACCTGACGGTGCGCGCCGAGGCGGCCGGCAGCGAGGTGCGCGTCGTTGTGACCGACGACGGCCGCGGGATCGCCCCCCAGCATCTGCGCGAACAGGCGGTGCGCCAGGGCCTTGTCAGCGCGGAGAGCGCGGCGCACCTGCCCGACCACGAGGCCCTGGATCTGATCTTTGTCCCTGGCTTCTCCACCGCCAGCGTCATCACCGACATCTCCGGTCGTGGGGTAGGCATGGACGTGGTGCGCCAGAATCTGGCCGAACTGGGCGGGCGCGTGGAGGTTGAGTCGCAACCTGGCCTGGGCACGAGCGTGACCCTCGTCCTGCCGCTCACCCTGGTCACCACGCGCATCCTGCTGGTGCGTGTGGGCCGCGACAGTTTCGCCCTGCCGGCCAGCGCCTGCCGCGGTGTCGTATGGGTCGATCGCCAGCAGGTCCAATCCCTGGAGGGCCAGCCTATCGTCGAGCACGAAGGGCGCACGGTGGCGGTGCGTCATCTGGCGGAACTGCTTGGAACAGAAGCGCCGGCCAGCGCCAGCGCCGCCGGGCGGACACCCGCGGTGTTGACCGGCGGCCCGCAGCGACTGGTCGCGCTGGTGGTAGATGAACTGCTCGATGAACGCGAAGTGGTGATCAAGCCGCTCGGAGCGCTGCTCGCGCCGCAGCGGCGTTTCGGCGGAGCGGTGCAACTCGGCGATGGCAGCCTGGTGTTGCTGCTCAACCCGGCGCATCTGACGCAGCCCAACCGCGGCGCGCCTCTGGGCGCGCCCGCTGCCGCGCCCCGCGCGCGCCGGCTCCTCGTCGCCGACGATTCATTTGCCACCCGCGAGTTGATCCGCAGCGTGTTGCAGGCCGCCGGCTACGAGGTGGTTGTGGCCGTTGATGGCGCCGACGCCCTCGAGGCGCTCCGGCGCGAGCCGATCGATCTGGTGCTGAGCGACGTAGAGATGCCGCGCCTCAATGGCTTCGAACTGGTCACGCGCATCCGCGCCGAACGCGAGTTGCACCAGCTTCCGGTGGTGCTGGTCACCAGCCTGGCCTCCGAGGAGCATCGCCGGCGCGGGTTGGAAGTCGGCGCGCAGGCATATATTGTCAAAAGCCAGTTCGACCAGCAGAACCTGCTCGAGGTGGTACGGCGGCTCCTCGGCGACCAGCGGTAGGACCACCGTTACACCCTGGCGGTATGCTGGAAGTGGCACAACGGTCAGGCAACCGTCGCGCCGCGCCAGCCGTCCATGCGGCTGCGCCGCACCCCGACGGGATGACCATAGGGTGTTCATGGGAGGGCTGCGCCCGCCCCAACCCTCCCACCAGGAGGGGGCGTGGGGAAACCCGGTGTCCCCATCCCCCTGCGTGAGGGCCAAACCCTCCCACCGGGCGGGGGTGTGGGGAAACCGGGTTTCCTCACACCCCTCGCCGAGGGCGTATGTTCACGGTAGCAGCGAGGATTGCCTGGAAAGGCCTTGTCATCCCAATCCCTCCCGGCATGGGGACGGAGGTGATGTGCTCGAGAGGGCCAGGCCCTCTCACCCTCTCTCGGGGAGGGCCTATGTTCAGATCACTAGCTGAGATTGCGAGGCGGTCATGACGGGGAAAATCCTGGTGGTTGACGATAGCCGGCTCGTAACCGATATTGTCAAGCTGCGGCTGGAAATGTGCGGCTACGAGGTCGTTCTGGCCCACAGCGGCGAGGAGGCCCTCGAACGTATCGCCGAAGAGGTTCCCGATCTGCTGGTGCTCGATGTGCAGATGCCAGGCATTGACGGCTACGAAGTGTGCCGCCGGCTCCGCGAGGACGCCCGGTTCGACGCGCTGCGCATCATTATGCTCACGTCTACCGACGACAAACACGCCGCCTTCGAAGCGGGGGTTGATGACTATCTGAACAAAGACATTGACCTGTTGAACTTGCCGAACCGGGTGAAGCTGGTGCTTGAAATGCTCTGAGTAAGCTATGGGCGCCTCATTGCGCATTCTGATCGTTGATGACTCGACCCTGATGCGGCGCGTGCTGCGCCAGTTGCTGGAGTCGGATCCAGAGATCCGGGTCGTCGGCGAGGCTGGCGATGGACGGCAGGCCCTGGCCCTGGTAGCCGAACTCCAACCCGATTTGATCATCCTCGATGTGCAGATGCCGGTCATGGACGGGGTCGAGACAACCCGGCAGATCATGGCCTATCATCCGACGCCGATCCTGGTGCTCACCGCTACGGTGTCGAACCGGGACGTTGACATTACCTTTGACATGCTGGGCGCCGGCGCCCTTGACGTTATGGCAAAGCCCGCGCTCGGCGACCCTGCGGCGCTGGAACGAGCGCGCCGGGCGCTGGTGCACAAGGTGCGGCTGCTCTCGCGGGTGCGGGTGGTGACCCATCTGCGCGGTCGGCGCGCGTGCAGGACCCAGGCGCAACCGGTTGACGGGGCCGTCCCCCAGGCGCCACCACGGGCAGCGCCCCTGTCCGCGCAGCGGCAGAAACTCATCCAGCCGAAGGCCCAGCCGGACCTGTGCCCGGTGGTCGTGATTGGGGCCTCCACCGGGGGGCCGCGGGTGGTGCGGCAGATCCTCACCAACTTGCCGGCGGACTTTCCCGCGGCAATTATCGTGGTGCAGCACATCGCCGACGGTTTCAGCGCGGGCATGGTCGAGTGGCTGGGGCAGAGCGTGCCGCTACAGGTGCTGCTGGCGACCGAAGGGATGCTCATTCGCCCGGGTCACGTGCTGGTCGCGCCTGATCGCTATGATCTGCTGGTGCAGCCCGACGGCACGATCCATCTGAGCGGACTGCCGCTGCTCATCCAGCGCCCCGCGATTGACATCGTGATGCAATCGGTGGCCGCGGTCTGCGCGGAGCAGGCCGTGGGGGTCTTACTCACGGGCATGGGGCGCGACGGCGCGATCGGCATGCTGGCGATCCGGCGGGCAGGCGGGTACGCTATCGCGCAGGACGGAGCATCGTGCGCCATCTTCGGCATGCCCCGAGCGGCCATCGAACTGGGGGCCACCGATGTGGTGCTGCCCCCCCAACAGATCGCCGCCGCCCTCTGCCAGCGCCTCGCGGCAGGGCCATACGCCCAACGCCCTGCGCGTAACGGTTGAACCGGAAGCCCGCGCAGGCGCTTGCTGGGAGCCTGTTCGGACACACTCTTTATGGTCTTTGAGCAATTACTCCGCTACACATTGTTCTTTGGAGCGGGGTGTGGGAAAACCGGGTTTCCCCACGCCCCTGCCTGGAGTGGACCTCCCAGCCGATCGCGTTCGAGAGCCTATGACTATCTGGCCGCCCGCCAAAGAAAGCCTGTCGCCACAGCACATCGCCGCCCTGCGCGACCTGGTGGCCGAGTACTGCGGGGTTTACCTGGACGATACGCGCCTGTCCACGCTTGAGGCGGCAGCGCGGCGCCGGGCCGACTTCCTCCGGCAGCCACCACCGATCTACGTGGCCGCCCTGCGCGCGCGCCGCGATCCGCTGGAACTCCAGCAACTCGCCGAACTGTTGCTCAACCACGAGACGCAGTTCTTTCGCAACCGGCCGCATATGGACGCGCTCCGCACCGAGGTGCTGCCCGCTCTGCACCAACGCCTGCCGCCGGGGCTGCCCTTGCGCATCTGGAGCGCGGGGTGCAGCACCGGGGAGGAACCCTACTCCATTGCCATCGCGGCCCTGGAGGCGCTGGGTGATCCGCCGCCGCGGCCAATCGAGATCTGGGCCACCGACCTGAGCGAGTCTGCGCTGGCCAGAGCGCGGGCGGGCACCTACCGCGGGCGCACCCTCGCCAACCTGTCGGCGCAGCAGCGGACACGCTTCTTCGAGCGGCGCGGCGATGGGTTGGCAATCGGGCCGGCGGTGCGGCGGCTGGTGCGCTTTGAGCAACTCAACCTGCTCGACCCCTTCCCTCCGCAGGCCCGTGGCCTGCACATCATCTTCTGCCAGAATGTGACCATTTACTTCCAGGTGCGCACCTGCCGGGCGCTTATGGAGCGGTTTTACCATGCGCTGGATGAGGGCGGAACGCTCTTCCTGGGCTTCTCCGAAACGTTGTGGAACATCTTTGATCGCTTCCGTTGGCGCGAGGTGGCGGGAACGTACGTCTATGTGAAGCGCTCTGAGCGTCAGGAACCGCCCCGCGTCCCTCCTATACACGACAGGGCCAATGGCCCGCGCGCGGCGGCGCGCCGTTCCGGAGCGAAGCCTGCTGCCGCCACAGGGGCCGAGATCGTCACGCGGGGGCGCGCCCTGCTCGCCGCCGGCGATATCCAGTCGGCGCTGGCGCTCTTCAGCGAGGCGCCTCTGGCCGACCGGCACGCCCCGCAGATCCTGGCCCTGGCGGCGCGCGCCCATGCCGATCGCGGCGATCTCGATCTGGCCGCCGCCGAGGCTCACCGCGCCCTGGAACTCAATCCGCTGACCACCGAGGCGCACATGTTGATCGGCTTGATCTACGCCCGGCAGGGGCAGCACACCGCAGCGATAGAGCAGTTGGAACGGGCACGTTACCTGGATGGCGACTCGCCGGTGATCGCCTTTCACCTGGCCGAGAGTTATCGCCGGGCGGGGCGCTTCGAGAGCGCGCTGCGCGAGTATCGCAGCGCCTTGAAACACCTGGCCGCCCTGCCGCCGGATCACGTGATTGACGGAGTAGCCTCGGGATGGTTGACCGAAACTTGCCGGCGCTACGAGGCGTTGTTGGACGGCGCAAGCCGCCGCGGATAGTGTTGAAGCCACTCAGCGCACCACCGGCCATGCGCAAACCGATTGGAGAGCGCCAGATGACCTCTCGCGTGCCGACCCTCCTGGGACACCAGGGGGTGGTTCCGCGCCGTCGCCCGCGGCCCGCCCCCGCGGGTCCACCGGCGGAGAGACCCCCACCCCTGACCGCCGAGCAGCAGCGCCGCGCCGCCGAACTTGAGCAGGAGTTGCAACTGGCCCGCGACCTGCAACAGGGCTTGCTCCTGGAAGCCGCTCCACGGCTGCCCGGCTGGGAAGTTGCTGCGGTATCGCTGCCCGCCCGTGATCTGGGCGGGGATCTGTACGATTTTATGCGCCTGGATGGGCACACGCAGGGGATCATGATCGGCGACGTGAGCGGGAAGGGGTTGGCCGCCGCGCTGCGTATGGCCGTGGCGCGAACCGTGTTTCGCCACGAGGCGCGCCGGGGCGAACCGCCAGGGGCGACCCTGGCGGCCGTCAATCGGGGCGTGCTGAGCGAGATCCCTCAGGGCATGGTGACGATGCTCTATGCCCGGCTCGATACCGCGCAGGGGCTACTGCGGGTTGCCAACGCCGGGCACACCTTCCCGCTGATCGTCAACGGCCAGGTGCACGAACTGGAGCTTTCCGGGTTGCCATTGGGAGTGGACCCCGACAGTGATTACAGCGAAGCCTCGGCCACCCTGGCGCCCGGCGACAGCGTGGTGCTCTACACCGACGGCGTGCCCGAGGCCGAAAACCGCGGCGGAGCGATCTTCAGCTTCGAGCGACTGCAGGCGCTGATCGCCGCCCATCGCCACCTCAAGCCCCGGGCGCTGGTCGCGCTGTTGCTCCACGAACTGCGCGCCTGGAGCGATGGCGCGCAGAGCGACGATGTAACCATCGTCGTCTTGCGACGTCGTTTCAGCCGTTTGAGCGCCGAACTCCAAAGCGTCGCCGCCGATGTGCTCGGCGGCGAGCGAGCCGAGAGCTTCTGGGCTGAAGCCCTGGGCCTGGTCGGCACCACGCATGCCGACGATGCCCAGACCTGGATCGCCGTCTTGCCCGAGGTGCTTAAACTGGCCCAGAGCCGCTACGGGCGGGGCCTCGCCCGCGAACTGCACCAGCAACTGCGCATCGCCACCGAGGACTATCGCTGATCTTGAGCGGATACGGGAAGGCCGCGTCGTCCTGCGTGGGAGGGCTGCGCTCCCCAACCCTCCCACCGGGTGGGGGAATGGGGGAACCAGGTTCCCCCATCCCCCTGCGTGAGGGCCAGGCCCTTCCGCGGGCCGGGGCGTGGGGAAACCAGGTTTCCCCACGCCCCTGCGTGAGGGCGCAGCCCTGCCAAACCCTCCTGCGGGCGGGGGTATGGGGGAACCTGGTTCCCCCATGTTCACGTTAGAAGGCGACCGCGTACGTCCTGTCAGTGACAGGATACACGCGGTGGAGGGGTGTGGGGAGGCTTCGTCTCCCCGCATATCCCTGTTCTCGCCGGCGGCGGCCAGGCGGCCTGGCGCAACGAGAAACGCAAGGAATGGTTCGTGGAGGACCTGTGGCCCTCCACCTCTCCTCGCCAGAAGGCGACCGCGTCAGTTATATGGTCTTTGCATACATACTCCGCTCTCGCCCGCGCCGGCGGGCTTCGCATCCCCTAGCCGAGGGCTGATGGTCTTTGAATACATCATCCGCTCTAGGCCGCGCAGGCGGCCTTCGCATCCCCTAGCCGAGGGCTTCAGCCCCACGGCCAGCCCGGCATACCGGATGAATTTTTCAAAGACTATCAGCCCCACGGCCAGTCCGGTATACCGGATTCATTGCTCAAAGACCATGGAACTGACAAAACAACCAGGATACGCAGCGGGAGCGTGTTATGCTGTAGTCAACTATGGCATGGTAAAATAACCGCACCTGCGTGCCGGCTTGCGGAGAGGGTTGGACGGGAAAAGCCATGGCGGTCAATGATCAACTACAGTTCATGCCGCTCGACCTTGACACATTCGCCGGAAGTGAGCGGTTCATGGCGGGCACGCGGCTGGGCGCAGCGTTCAGTCAGGGCATACGTTCGTACCTGCGCGCAGCCTATCCCGAAGCGATCGAACACTTCAAGGCGGCACTCATTGCCGCCTATGTTGACGGCGAAGAGCAGGCCCAGATCTACGAGCGCGAGCGAGCGATCATCTACCTCTACATCGGCAACGCGCTGGCTTTTCAAGAAGACTGGGACGGCGCCCTGCGCGAATACCTCGAAGCCGTCCAGACCGACGCGCAACTGGCCGAGGCGCACTACAACCTGGGTGTGGCCTTCGCGGCGCTGAACCAGATCGATCGGGCGATTGCCGCCTTCAAAGAGACCCTGGAGCACAACCCCAACCTCTACGAAGCCCATTTTGCCCTGGGGCGCTGCTATCAGAAGATCGACGATGCCGGACGGGCCTACATCCACTACAACAGCGCGTGCAACGCTCGCCCCCAGGCCGCCGAGCCGCGCTACTACATGGGTCTGATGCATCAGAGCCACGGCGCGCACGAACTGGCCCAGCGCTGCTTTGCCGAGGCCCTCCGCGTCGAACCAACCTTCGTCTCGCCCGACCCGGAGCCAGGTGAAAACGTTCTTGTCACCCGGAGCGAAGAAGAGGTCGCGCAGTGGTACTACCGGCTCAGCAATGCGCTCAAACAACAGCATTATGAAGAGGAGGCGGAGCGGATCTATCGAGCGCTGCTGCAGTGGCGACCCCAGGAGTACCTGGCGCACTATCTGCTCGGCAATCTGCTGGCCCGCCAGCAGCGCTGGGACGAGGCGCTGGAGGAATACGGGCAGGTTCCACCCGAGCATAGCCACTATGTTGACGCGCGGCTACGGATGAGCGCGGTGCTGCGGCTACGCAAACAGCCCCGCGAGGCCTATGACCTGCTCTTTGCGTGCGCGCGCTTCTATCCGAACAATGGGCGGCTCTTCTTGAGCATGGGGAAACTACTCTACGATATGGGCATGAACCTGCAGGCCATGCGCGCGTTTGAGCGCGCGGTGGAACTTCTACCCCGCGATCCGCAGGCGCACTACCTGCTGGGCTTTGTCTATACCGTTCTCGGAAAGGAACAGTGGGCGCTGGCGGCCTGGCGCAAGGCCGTGGAACTGGCCCCCGACGCCCATTCCCTGCGCTACGATCTGGGCTATATGTACGTGCGGAGGGGACACTACAAACTCGCCGTCACCGAGTTTCAGCATGTGCTGAACCACTGGCCCGAAGACATTGAGACCACCTTTATGCTCGGGTTGTGTTACCGGGAGATTCTAGAGCCAGAGAAGGCCATCCCACTGTTTGAGAAGGTTTTGCGCCGGAACCCACGTCACGTTCAGGCGTTGTACTACCTGGGGGCGTGCTACCTGCAGATCGGGAACACGCCGCTGGGCAAGGCCTACCTGCGGCGCTACGACCATCTGGTCCGGCAGATGCCGGTCGTCGCCCGTCCCGCGGTTCGAGACCGGCGAGCGATGGACAGCCCCACCGGCTCCTCACCCCAACCCGCCGGCAGCGGCACGCCCGGGTCCTCTGCCAACGGGATTCGCTGACGGCAGCCCCTCCCTGTTACGTTCTGGTGACAGATCTTGCGTACAATGCGCCTCGGACAGACGTCCGCGCGCTAGGGAACGAGGTCGGACATGGAGCGTGTAGAACTCAACATCCCTTCGAACCCTATCTTCGAGCGGGTGGTGCGCGCTAGCGCCGCAGAAGTAGGCAGTGCCATCGGGTTTTCGGAGGAACGCGTTGAGGACCTGAAGCTCGCCATTAGCGAGGCGGTAAACAACGCCATTGACCATGGCAATCGGCGTGAAGCGGGAAAACTGGTGGCCGTGGTCTTCGAAATCGACGGCGAGAAGCTTGAAATCAGGATCAGCGATCAGGGAAGCGGGATCGAGCGGTTCGACCCCTCGCGGCGGGTGGTTGATGAGCAGAGCCTTGAAAGCGGCCACCTGCGTGGCTTTGGAATGTATCTGATCAGCGAACTGGTTGATCACCTGGAAGTAAGCACATCGCACCGGGGTACGGTGCTCACCCTACGGCTCTATCGGAGGGAGGAGCCATGAGCGACATCATCCTGCGGGAGGAGTTCGGCGACGTCGCCATCCTACACATCGCCAGCACCAGCGTCGACGCGATCTCCGCCGCGGCAATCGCCGCGGAATGCCAGGAGATGCGCCCGGTGACCGTGCTCGATTTTAGTGAGGTCTCGTTCATCAACTCGGCAGGTATCTCAGCCCTGCTGAAGTTTGTCGTCACGGCGCGGAAGTCCGGCTTCAAACTCTTCGCCATCAACGTGAGCCCACACCACCAGAAGATCTTCAAAATGGTAGAGATGGTGCGCTTTATGCCGATCATCGAGGCCGACGATCTGGCAGCGTATCGGTAGTATGACGCCGTCTCGCCACCGGTCTGGTTGACCTGCAGGCCTCTGGCAATGTCTTTGGGGCTTGCCCCAAAATCCACGTTGTTCGGTGGTTGTGGCGGCCATGCTGCCACAACCACCGAACACGATTCTGTCGGGCAGCACCACCACCCGACACCCCGCCGTCGAAGACGGAGGTTGGGCAAGCCCCGGGGTATGAGTTTTAAGCATTAAAACGGTCACAGGCCGCGCAGGCGGCCTTCGCATCCCCTAGCCGAGGGCTTATGGTCTTTGAATACATAATACCATTGTTGATTGCCGATTTTGGATTGTGGATTGCCCCGCAGGGCGTCACCGTGCGATCCGGCACTCCGACCAATGCGGAAAGTTCAACAGGAAATGGTATAATCCGGTATAGGCCGTGCAGGCGGCCTTCGCATCCCCTAGCCGAGGGCTTCATCCCGACGGCTAGACTGGCATAGCGGATGAATTTTTCAAAGACCATCAGCCCCACGGCCAGCCTGGCATACCGGATGAATTTCTCAACGGCCATCAGCCGTGAGGTCTCTGCATTTCCCCTCTCCAGTATGGTATAGTAAGCAACACGGCGTACCAGCCCGTTGGCGCGGCGAATGTCTGCGAGAAGCGGGCATTGCTCCGTTAGTGTTCTGTGGAAACGTGATCAAAGCGAGG
>DAOTYR010000176.1:0-2488 GCA_034434655.1 Chloroflexaceae bacterium | reverse complement strand
ACGGCCTGGCTGGTGGGAGTGGCCGCGTTGCAGGGCCACCTCGCCGCCCTGGGAGGATTGCTGGTTCTCGCGGGGCTGGTGCACGACACGGGGCCGCCGGAGGAACGGCCCGTCTGGCGCCGGCAGGTCCGGCGTCTGGCCCCTCTCGGTGTGCTGGCGGGGTTGGCGCTCATCGGCCTGACCGGCGGCGCGTGGAACTACGGCGCGCCGCTGGCGGGGGCGGGATTGAACAGTGTGAGCTTCGCGCTGATCCTCGTGGCCGCGCTGCTGGCGCTGGATGCGCCGACGCTGGCGGGGGAACGCGCGCCCGCCAGTGTGTCGCTGCTTGCCAGCGGTTGTCTCTACGCGCTGGCGCGTCTGTTCAGTCTGGGGCCGTGGAACCTGGGCTGGCTCCTGGCCGCGCTGCTCATGGGTGGTCTGCTGGCGCTCTGGGCGGCCTGGCGAGCGGCCCTCGCTCCGGCGGAGCGAGCCGGGCCCTGGCTCGGCCTGGCGCTGGGCGGTATGGCCATCGCCGGGACGGGGCTGGGATCGCCGGCCGGGCTTACCGTCACGGGGTACGTCCTCCTCCTCGCGCCGCCGCTGTGTCTGGGGCTGGAGCGGCCCGTGGCGGGGACGCGCGCGCTCTGGCTGCTCTCCGCCGCCGTGCCGTTGAGCGGACCCTTCGTGGCCGGCTGGCTGGCCATCGCCGCCGCCACCGCCGGAGGGTTGCCCGCGCTGGCGGTGGCGCTGTGGCTCGCCGCGCTGCTGATGGCCCTGCCCCCCGCGCGCCTGGCCCTCGCGCCGGTCGCGCCGTCACCCGGCGATGGGAACGGCGGGGGTGAACAGGGCCTGGCGCCGGCGGCGCGGGCCTGGCTCGCGGCAGGGTGCAGCGCCGGGTTGGGTCTGGGCGCGCCGCTGCTGCTGATGGGCCTGCTGGCGCCGGTGACGGCCCAGCTCGAGGGTGGCCTGACGCCCTTCGGCGAGATCGTCGTCTGGCCCTGGGCAGGGCTGATCGCCTTTGACACGGCGCGGCAGGCGGTTGCCACGCTCCCCTCGCTGGCCCTGGCCGGGCTGATGCTCATCCTCAGCGCGCTGTGCTGGACGACCCTGCGATTGCTGGCCCTGCGCGAGCGTTGAGCTATGGGTGAACTCCTCGGCGCCCTCGGTCTGGCCTGGCCCCGTGTGGCGCTCTACCCGGGGGGCCTGTTTGCCCTTGTCGCCAGCCATCTGCTGATGCGCTGGCTGGTCGCCTGTGGCGGCGCCCCCGCCTGGCCGGCCCCACCGGCGACCCTGCTTGATCTCGTGCCGCCCCTTGCCGCGCTCACCCTGCTGCCACTGGCCCCGGCGCGGCCCTTCCCCTTCGGGCTTGACCTGCCCGTGGCCCTGGCCCTGCTGGAGTGGCCACGCTTCCGCGCCCTCGCCGCGCGCGACCGCGCCCCCGCCGAGGCGCTGCGCGACTACGCGCTGCTGCTGGCGGCAGTTCTGGCCCTGGGGGTTGCGACGGGCGGGATGGAGTTGGCCGGGCTGCTGCGCTGGCCCGAGGCCGCGCCGGAGCGGGCGCTGCTGGCGTTGGGCGCCGCGCTCTGGCTGGTGAGCTTGCCGCGCCTGCTCCGCGCCGGGCCAGGCGGTTCCGCGGGGGCCTTGCGGGCGCTTGGCTTGCTCCTGGTGGGGGCGCTGCCGCTGCTCGGGGCCCTCGCGGCAGGCGTCCGCCACTGGCTTCCCGCGGAGGCTGCGGGCGGGCTGTTGCCGCCCCTGGCCATCCTCGGCGCGGCCCTGGCGGCAGGCGCCGCGTGCCGCATACCGGAGCGCCGGATTGGCTACATCGGGGCGGCGGGTGGAGTGGCGGTGCTGGCGCTGGCGGCCTATGCCGCGTCAACCGCGCGGTAGCCGCCACGCCCGCGGGGGGTGAAGGCATCGGCCAGATTGGCGATGATCGCGCTGGCGAGCTGCATCTCGATCCGCAGCACCTCGCGCAGGGTCTGCGGATCGCGGTCGGGCCACAGCTCGAACAGGTCGGAGACGGTGCTGCTCACCAGTTGGGTGTGTTCCAGGCGCAGGCGCTCCGGCCCGCCCTGATACACGCGGCGCACCTCGACCATCACCGGCTCCATCTCGGCAGCCTCGGCGGGGTAGAAGCGCTGGAAGGCGTTCGCTACCGCGCGCTGGAACATGCGCACCAGTTCCGTATCGCTGCGCTCCTGCCCGACGCTTGCCGTGGCCGTGTAGGTCCACTGCAGATCAAGCGGCTCAGCGGGCAGATTGCGCCCCTCGGCCAGCAACTGATGCGCCGGCGACCAGGTGAAGTTCAATTCAAGAAAGGGGGGGAAGTTTTCACTGCTCAGAGGCTCTTCGTGTTCAGGAAAGAGTTCGATTTTGCATACGCGATCCTGGGTGGCGGGAACGACACTCTCAATAAAGGCGTGTTCGTGCAGGCCCACGGCGAGCCAGGCATCTTCGAGCCCCGCTACCAGATCGTCATAGGTGATCATGACCTTCCCTCTAACGTGAA
>DAOTYR010000175.1:0-4421 GCA_034434655.1 Chloroflexaceae bacterium | reverse complement strand
CTCGAGCAGGGGGATGGGGAAACCGGTTTCCCCATCCCCACACCTGGTGGGAGGGTGTGGGAGGGCGCAGCCCTCACAAGAAGAACCTTATGTTCATCCCGTCGGTGTGCGGCGGAGCCGCATGGACGGCTAACGTGAAAATAGCCCCTCGGAGGAGGGGGCTGGGGAAACCGGGTTTCCCCAGCCCCCCACCCGGTGGGAGGGTGTGGGAGGGCGCAGCCCTCCCAGGAACAACCTATTGTCATCCTGTTCATGTGCGGCGTAGCCGCATGGACGGCTGAGATCCGTCAAGATTAAGTATAGCCGCAATGGTGCGCTAGAGTGTTACCACTGCCGGGTGTGACGTACCGTCTTGCGCGGCGCCGCTCGCCCGGAGCTGGTATCACACCCGCCACACGCGCACCGTACCATCGGACGAGGCGCTCACCAGCGCGCGGCCGCCGCTGGCGTAGGCCAGGTGGGTAACGGCCCCGGCGTGGCCGGCGATGACAACCGGCGCATGGGAGCGCTGGCGCGTGCCGGGGGCGAGCCGCCAGATGCGGATGGCGCCATGCCCATCGCCGGCGGCCAGGCGCCGCCCGTCAGGGCCAAACGCGAGGCTCATCAGCGGGCCGGTCGCGCCGGTCAGGGTCCAGAGCAAGGCGCCATCACCGACCCGCCGGATGTGTACCGTCCCCTTCTCGTCGCCCAGGCCCAGCAACGTTCCGTCGTCGCTCAGGCTCAGACTATAGATGCACCCGTCGCCAGCGGGCAGCCGCACAGGATCGCTCTCGCGCTCCACACCGGCGAGGGGCCAGAGGTAGACATCATTGTCGTCAGCGGCAACGGCGATGACCCGTTCGCCGAAGGCAATCCGGCGCGGTCGGCTCCGCAGGCCGCGCAGCACGCGCCAGAAGTGGCCGCCAGGATCTGCCGGGGGCGGGTCCAGGCGCCAGAGTTGCACGGTGGCCTCGCCGTCGCTGAGGGCCAGAAGTTGCCCGTTGGGCGAGAACGTCGCCAGCGCGCCGCCCAGGTGGGTCTGGAGCAGCATGCGGCTTTCGCCCGTGTCAAGCTGGCAACTGCGAACGCGCCGATCGCCGGCAACGGTGATCAGATGCCCTGGCCCGTTGAAGACCACCCCCGTGATGGCCCCCTGATGGTCGCCAGGGCGCGTGCGTGGGGCGCCGTTCCCTTCCAGATGATACACCGAGAGCGACCCATCGCTCGCGCCGACCGCCAGCTCCCCCGCGGGGCCGACGGCCAGGGCCGTCGCGCGCCCGCCGAGCGAGCGCAGGCTGGCGCGCTGCTGGCCATCGCCGACGCGCCAGGTCATCAGGCGCCCATCCCCGGCAATGCTGGCCAGGGTCGCGCCCTCGGGGCCGAAGGCCACGCCAACGACCGGCCCGCTGTGTCCCTGAAGCACATGCAGGCCGGCGCCGGTATGCGCGCTCCACAGACGCACCTGATGATCCGCCGCGCCGGTGGCCAGCACTGTTCCATCGGGGCTGAAAGCCAGGGTTTCAACGGCGCCCCCATGGCCCTCCAGGGTATGCAGCGCCTGCCAGGTGCGGGTATCCCACAGACGCGCCACACGACCGCGTGAGGCCGTGGCCAGCACTGTTCCATCAGGGCTGAAGGCCAGGGTCTCAACGGCGCCGCCGTGCCCCGCGAGCGTCTGCACCCGCGCGTGATCGAGCATGCGCCAGATGCGAACCACGCGGTCGGCCCCACCGGTGGCGATCAGCGTCCCGTCGGGGCTGACGGCGACGCTCAGGAGAGGAGCGTCGCCATCGCGGAGCAACGCCAGCGTCGCCGGAGGACCGTGCCCGGCGTAGCGCCAGAGCCGCATGGTGCGGTCGAGGCTACTTGAGGCCATGGTCTGGCCATCGGGAGCGAAGGCGATGCCGGTGACACGGTCGGTGTGGCCGTTGCAGACGCCGTGGAGTTCGCCGCGGGCAAGATCCCACAACAGGATCTGCGCACCCGCGCCCAGCGCCAGCAAGCGCCCGTCAGGGCCGGGCGCGGCGCAGTGGGTCGGGCAGTCGATCGCCCACAGGGGGACGCCTTGCTCCAGACTGACCAGGGCCGGCCCGCCCCCAGACACCACCAGGGCGTGCCGCTCGTCGGGCATAAACACCCCCCGGGCCACTCCGCGACCGAAGCGGAAGATCTGACCCTGCCGATCAAGGGCGGGCAAGGTAAAGGCCCCCCGCAGGCTCAGCGCGGGATTCGTGGCGGGTTGGGGTGGCGCCGCCGGCATTGTCGCCAGCGACGCCTGTTGGACCCGCTCGCGGAGCGTTTGCAAGAGGCGCTCGTAGTCACCGGGGCCAAACAACTCCAGCACACGCGCCTCGCCCAGCGCCGGGGGCCGATCGATCGTGGAGAGCCTAAGCGCGAGGAGCAGGCGACGAGGGTCGGGGGTGATCTGCAGCACATCAAGAAACTTCGCCAGCCCGAGAACGGGACGGCCTTCGGGCCAGGCGCGGTGCGACAGGCAGACCACCACGGCGCCGGCGTCAGCCAGCGCGGCGCGCAACGCGCGTGGCGAATCGCGCCGATCTGGCGGCAGATCCAGCGCCAGGGTCACGACAAGGCCGTCGGCGTTCAGGCGCCGGGCCACGGCGCGCATCGCCGGCGCATCATCGGGGGCGCACAGGATCAGCGTGCTCGATGTGCTTTCTGGATCGCGGCTCACGGTCATAAGTTGTGCCTTCGGACCGGTCGCCATTACCAGGATAGTATACCATGCCGGTTTAAGGTTGCTCCTGGGGCGCAGCCCTCCCAAACCCTCCCACCGGGTGAGGGAATGGGGACACCCGGTGTCCCCATTCCCCTGCGCGCGGGCGGCGCCCTTACCTTCCCGCCGGTGGGGGCGTGGGGACACCCGGTGTCCCCACACCCCTGCGTGCGGGCCAGGCCCTCCCGCCGGTGGGGGCGTGGGGACAACGGGTTTCCCCACACCCCTGCGCGCGGGCGGCGCCCTTACCTTCCCGCGGGTGGGGCGTGGGGACACCCGGTGTCCCCACACCCCTGCGTGCGGGCGGCGCCCTCCCAAACTCTCCCACCGGGTGGGGGGATCGGGAAACCTGGTTTCTCCGCACCCCTGCGTGCGGGCCAGGCCCTCCCGCGGGCGGGGGCGTGGGGGAACCCGGGGTCCCCACGCCCCTCGTCGAGAGCCTATGTTCACGGTAGCCGTCCATTCGGCTGCGCCGCACAACGCTGCAATGAAACTAAGGTTGTTCCTGGGAGGGCTTCGCCCTCCCAAACCCTCCCAGGGGGCGGGGCCTGGGTGCGCGGGCCGGAGGCCCGCGTCTGCTGAGGTATGGGGAAACCCGGTTTCCCCACACCTCTCTTCGAGAGCCTATATTCACGTTAGCCGTCCATGCGATTCGCGCCGCACCCCGACGGGATGAAAAAAGGTTCTTCTTGGGAGGGCGTCGCCCTCCCAAACCCTCCCGCGGGTGGGGGCATGGGGAAACCCGGTTTCCCCATGCCCCTGCTCCAGCGGCCTATTTTCACGTTAGTATCTGACCAGAGTATACTAAAAACCAGCAATAACGAGAGAAGGGGCGGCGGCGCGGAGCGCCCGGCTGTTCGCGGTAGCGACGATGCGATAGAGGTGTACAATGACGGTGCACATCGAGGAACCATCACAGTATCGCACGCTCACCATGACGGTGCTGATGACACCGGACACGGCGAACTTCGCCGGAAATGTGCACGGCGGGCACATCTTGCGGCTACTCGACCAGGTGGCCTATGCCTGCGCCTCACGGTTTTCGGGAACGTACGTCGTGACCGTCTCGGTGGATCAGGTGGTGTTCCACGAGCGAATCCACGTCGGTGAACTGGTGACGTTTCTGGCTTCTATCAACTATACCGGCAACACCTCGATGGAGGTGGGCATCCGGGTGGTGGCCGAAAACATCACCAGCCGCACCCAGCGCCACGTACTGACGTGTTACTTTACGATGGTCGCGGTGGATGAACACGGGCGACCCTGCAAGGTGCGCCAGGTGCCGATCGAGACGCCGGAGCAGCGCCGGCGCTGGGCGGCAGCCAAGCTCCGGCGCGAATTGCGTCGCGAAATCGAGCAACGCAGTCTGGAGATCCGCCAGCACCCCGAAGAGTTGCTCAGCGAACTGGATAACGAGCCGCATTGACATACCATGGGAGTGAGGTGTCCCCGCGTTCCTGCCCGGTAGAAACCTCGTGAAAATGGTTGAGGCGCCAGGGATATACCTCTGGCGCCTCTCGGTGTTGGTAGCGGCGGTAGGATTCGAACCTACGACCTTCGGGTTATGAGCCCGACGAGCTGCCACTGCTCCACGCCGCGTCAGCTATAGGATAACAAACTTGTCGCGTCGTGTCAAGGGTTTTTTGCGGGGGGGTAGGGCTACGTCAACGTCCGGTTGATCGTCCGCGCCGTGGGCGTAAACGCC
>DAOTYR010000174.1:0-11231 GCA_034434655.1 Chloroflexaceae bacterium | reverse complement strand
GAGGCGGGATGTCTAGCTTTCGCGCCACGCTCTTGCGGGTCGCGCTGTCGGTCGGCCTCAGTTTTTCCCTCTGGGCCTTTGTCTCGTTCAGCCAGAACCCCGAAGAGAGTGTGACCTTTCCCGATCTGCAACTGGAGGCCACCGGCCTGGAGGAAGGTCTGGTTATTGTTGACCCGAATGGCCTGCCGACCCAGGCCTTGCCACAGGTGGATGTCACTCTGGTGACGGACCGTCGCCAACTGGCGCAGTTGCGGTCGGTGGATGTGCGCGCGGTGATCGATCTCAGCAATTTGGGGCCGGGCGATCATATCGTACCGGTGAACGTGCGACCGACCCGCAACAATATCTCCTTTACTCCTCGCCTCGTCGATCCATCGTCGGTGCCCGTCCGGCTGGAACAACTCAGCGTTCGACAGGCGCCGATCAATCTCCAGGTCCGGGGCAATCTGCCCTTCAGTTTCGAGCGCGGTGAACCAGCGATTACTTATGCCGGCCAGCCGATCGAACTGGTGGAGGTGCGGGGGCCGTTGAGCCGGGTGGAGCGGGTGATCGCCGCAGTGGCCACGGCGAATGTCGAGCAGTTGCGGGCGACGTACCTGGCGCCCCTGGCGCTTACGGCAACCGATGTGCGTGGTCAGGCGGTGGAGGGGGTGCAACTCACCCCCGCGACGGTTACCGTGGAGATCCCGATCAAACCGGTGGTGGGGCTGAAACTGGTGCCGGTCCAGCCCAGCGTGGTTGGTCTGCCGGCGCCTGGTTATGTGATCGCCGCGGTAACCGTCAACCCACCACTGATTGCGGTAGCTGGCAGTTCCGGGCCCCTCGATCTGGTGGACGTGCTCCGCACCGAGCCGATCGATGTCAGCGGCGCCCGCACGGTGGTGGAGCAGATGGCGCCCATCATCTTTCCCGATGGCACGTCGCCCCGCGAAGGGGAGCCGGATCAGGTGCGCGTCACGGTGCAACTGGCGCCGGTGACCCTGCCCCTGCAGATCCAGTTGCCGGCGCCGGTGACGCTGGCAGGCCTTGCGCCAGGATTGCAGGGCAGTGTGAATCCGCCGACGCTTGAACTGACCCTGGCAGGCACGAGCCAGGCGCTGGCGACGTTGAGCCAGGCGCCGCTGCGGGCGGTCGTTGACGTGAGCGGTCTTGGCCCCGGCGGCTACCGTTTGCCGGTTCGCGTGGATCTGCCGCCAGGCGTCAGCCTGAACGGCGCCCCGCCGGAAGTGCAGGTCACGCTGCGGTTGCCCCTCGCGCCGACGCCCACGCTCGAGCCGGGCGGCCTCGAAGGGTCGCCAACCCCGGAGCCGGGCGCCACCCCGGAGCCGGGCGCTACCCCGGAGCCGGGCGCCACCCCCGAGACCTCCCCGACGCCGTAGGGTCGCGCTCCGATGCGGTGCGTGTTCACATCAGCCTTCCATGCGGCTCCGCCGCACAATGCCGCAATGAAAATAAGTTTGTTCCTGGGAGGGCGCAGCCCTCCCAGACCCTCCCGTCGGCTGAGGGTATGGGGAAATCAGGTTTACCCATAACCCTGCTCGAGGGCTGCGCCCCCCAAACCCTCCCACGGGCGGTGTATGTGCACCTCGGGGAGGGCGTCCCGCCCGCGTCGCGTCTCCGCGGGAAAGCTGCCCGCGCTCCCAGGAGAAATGTGAACAGGTACCCGATGAGTTTGACACCCTCCCAGGGCCGTGTTAGAGTCGCGTCTATCTGCGATATTTCTCACACACAGGAGGTACGCGGTCGTCTCCTGGCGAGGAGGGGTGGAGGGCCGGGGGCCCTTCACGAACCGTTCGTTCCCCGCCCACGGTGGCCCGGCGCACCGCTGGCAGCGCCCCCGCCGCAGTCGGGGAACAGGGGCGCATGGAGGTGCGGTCCTCCCCGTGCCCCTCCACCGGGTACGTCCTGTCACCCGGTGCGGGCGCCGGTCCGCGCAACCAGGTAGGGCGCGAACCGGCATGGGTTAGCGAGTCAGGGCAAGCAGGATCGAGATGCACAGCACGCGAAGGAGAGAGCCGTGAGCGAGCGATTGGGAACCCCCGAGCGTCCGTTGCGGGTTGCAATTGTCGGCGCGGGCCCCGCAGGCTTTTATGCCGCTGAGGCCCTGCTCAAGCAGAAAGATCTCGCTTGTCGGATAGACTTCTTCAACCGGCTGCCTACCCCGTATGGGCTGGTGCGCGAGGGTGTCGCGCCTGATCACCAGTCGATCAAGTCGGTGACCCGGGTGTACGATAAGCTCGCCGCCGCGTCCAACGTGCGCTACTTCGGGAACGTGACCTTCGGCAGGGATGTGCTGCACGAGGATCTCCGCCGGTACTATGACCAGATCATCTATGCCGTGGGCGCCCAGTCGGATCGCAAGATGGGCATTCCCGGCGAGGATCTGCAGGGGAGCATGCCGGCCACGATCTTCGTCGGTTGGTACAATGGCCATCCCGATTACCGGGACCTGCCGATCGATCTCTCCTGTGAGCGGGTGCTGGTGGTGGGCAATGGCAATGTGGCCATGGATGTCACGCGCATTCTGGTGAGCGACCCCGAAGCACTGGCCAGAACTGACATTGCCGATCACGCCCTGGAGGTGCTGCGGGCGAGCAAGGTGCGCGAAGTGGTGATGCTGGGCCGCCGCGGGCCGGCCCAGGCAGCCTTTACCAATCCCGAGTTGAAAGAGTTTGGCGAATTGCCCGGCGTGGACGTGATTGTCGATCCCGCCGATCTGGAGCTTGACCCGTTGAGCGAGGCCAGCCTGGCCGAAGACAAGACCGCGGCGAAGAATGTCGAGATGCTGCGCGCCTACGCCGCCCGGGGCAGCACCGGCGCGCCGCGCCGGATCGTGATGCGCTTCCTGGTTTCGCCGGTAGAGGTGATCGGCAAGGACGGGCGGGTCGCCGCGGTGCGCATCGAGCGCAACCAGTTGTTCCAGGCGCCCGATGGGAGCCTGCGCCCCAGAGGCACCGGGGTGTATGAGACGATCGAGTGCGGCATGATCCTGCGCTCGGTGGGCTACAAGGGCGTGCCGCTGCCCGGTGTGCCTTACGATCAGGCCACCGGCACCATTCCCAATCGCGGCGGGCGAGTGATCGATCCCGCCACCGGGGAGCCGGTCCCCGGCGAGTACGTCGTCGGTTGGGCCAAGCGTGGCCCCTCGGGGGTGATCGGCACCAACAAGCCCGACGCCGCCGCCACCGTCGCCCTGATGCTGGAAGATGCGCCGCACCTGACCCCGGCGCCCGACGATGGCGATATCGAAAGCCTGCTGCGCGAGCGCGGCGTGGATGTTGTGACCTACGCCGACTGGAAGACGCTTGACACTCACGAGACCAGCCGGGGCGCCGCCCAGGGTCGCCCGCGGGTGAAGGTTACGCGAGTGGACGAGATGATGGAGATTATTCACGCCGGGCGGCAGAAATAAGCGCTCGGGCATGGGTGCTCCGCAACCAGTCTTCACGATGCGCATCGTCATGCTGGCGCCGTTCGGCATTCGCCCCAAGGGAACCCTGCTGGCGCGCATGTTGCCGCTGGCCCGCGCTCTCGCCCGCCGCGGCTGCGCGGTGAGCATCGTGGCGCCCCCCGTGCATAACCCGGAGGACGCCGGTACGCGGGTGGTGTATGACGGCGTGCCGGTCACCCATACGCCGCCCCTCCGCCCCGGGCTTGCCGGGGCGCTGCGCCAGAGCGGCGCCATGCTGCGCCAGGCCCTGACCGAGCGGCCCGACCTGCTGCACCTCTTCAAGCCGCGGGGCTTTGGCGGCCTGGCCGCGCTCTTCGCCCGCACGCTGCGGCCCGCCCTGCCCCTCGTCGTGGACGCCGATGATTGGGAGGGGTGGGGCGGCTGGAACGACCTGCTGCCCTACCCGGGCTACGCCAGACGGCTCTTTGCCTGGCAGGAACGCGACCTGCCCCGCCGCGCCGCCGCGGTGACCGTCGCCAGCCGGACCCTGGAGAGCCTGGTCTGGGCCATGGGCGTCGCGCCGGCGCGCGTCTTCTACCTGCCCAATGGCCTGGCCGCGCCCACGGCGCCGCTCGCCCGCGATCGAGACGCCCCGGCGGCGGGGCGGTCCATGGTGCTCTACACTCGCTTCTGGGAACTGGACATGGCGGAACTGGCGGCGGCGCTGGCGGCCATTCACCTGCGACGCCCGGACGCGCGGTTGATTGTTGTAGGCCGGGGCGAACGGGGCGAGGAGCGGGAACTGCGCGCGCGCGCCGAACGCGCCGGTTTCGGCGCCATGCTCGACGAGCGGGGGTGGCTCGACCCGGCGCAGATCCCCGCGACGCTGGCCGGGGCAGCGATCGCCCTGGCCCCCGCCCGCGACACACTGATTAACCGCGCTCGCTGCTCGGCCAAACTGCTCGAACTGCTCGGAGCCGGTCTGGCGGTGGTGGCAAGCGATGTGGGCGAGGCGCGCGCCTTCATCGAGCACGAACGTAGTGGCCTGCTGGCGCCCCCCGGCAACCCTGGCGCCCTGGCCGCCGCCGCCCTGCGCCTGCTCGACGACCCGGCCCTGCGCGCCCGCCTCGCCGCCGGGGCGCGCCAGACAGCGGCGCGCTATGACTGGGACAACCTGGCAGCCGTGGCCGAGCGGGCCTACGCCGTCGCTATCGGGTAACATAACAGCCCCGTCCATGCGGCTGCGCCGCACACTACCGAATAAAGGTTGTTCCTGGGAGGGCAAAGCCCTTCCAGACCCGCCCGCGGGCGGGAGGATGGGTGCGCGGGCCTCCGACCCGCATCCGCAATGGGATAAAAGGATTCTCCTGGGAGGACTGCGCCCTCCCAAACTCTCCCACGGGTGGGGCGTGGGGAAACCCGGTTTCCCCACACCCCTGCTCCAGCAGCCTATGTTCACGTTAGCCGTCCATGCGGCTCCGCCGCACACCGACGGGATGAACATACTTCTTGGGAGGGCTACGCCCTCCCACACCCTCCTGCGGGCGGGCTGCGCTCTCACCCTCCCGTGGGCAGGGGCGTGGGGAAACCCGGTTTCCCCACACCCTTGCTCCAGCGGCCTATGTTCACGTTAGTATGTTCGACTGGCTCTTCGGCAAACGTCGCCCGCCCGCGCCTGCGGCGCCCCCGCTCCGGGAGCGCCCGGTCAGCGTCGCGCCGATTGACCTGCGTGTGGCGATGATCGTTCACGACCCGGTGCTGGAAAGCCGCGGCGGCCGGCGGCTGCACGCGCATTTCGGCTGGCACGATCCCGAAGCCCTGGCCCGGCAGTACAGCGCCGACCTGTACCACTGCTCCGGCGGCATCGCCCGCTACACCATTGTCGAACGACACCTGGTGGACGGCTACCCGGTGAAGGTAGACGGCTTCGCCTACGACGACGAGCGCTACCTGGCCTGCTGGGCTCGCGGGGGCGGCTTTCACCATCCCGACGCGGCGGATTACCATCGTCTGCTCGACGACTTCGCCATCCCCCAGAAGGTGCTGGCAGGCGAGATTGACGAAGTCTGGCTCTTTGCCTTTCCCTACGCCGGCTACTACGAGAGCCACATGGCCGGCGCGGGGGCCTTCTGGTGCAATTCGCCGCCCCTGGCCGGCAGCGAGCACTGCCCGCGGCGGTTCGTGGTGATGGGCTTCAACTACGAACGTGACGTCGGTTGTATGCTGGAGAACTTTGGGCACCGGGTCGAGTCGATCATGGCCCATGTCTACCGCGGGCGGCGTGGCGAACGGAACCTGTGGGAACGCTTCACCCGCTACGACCTGACCCACCCCGGTCGCGCCGAATGCGGTAACGTCCACTTCGCGCCCAACAGTCGCGCCGACTACGACTGGGGCAATCCGCGCCCGGTGTTGTGCCACGCCGACGCCTGGTACAGCTTCCCCGACCTGAGCGCCCCGCCGCGGATGATGGACGCCAGCGAGTGGGGCGGGGGAGATATGCGCCTGCATCACCTCTGGTGGCTGGCGCACCTCCCCCGCGCCGCCGGCGAGACCGACGGCGTGCTCAATAACTGGTGGGCCTATGCCCTGCGGCCGGACATAGTTGCCGACGCGCCCCCTTCCTGACGTGAACATGGGGGAACCAGGTTCCCCCATACCCCCGCCCGCGGGAGGGTTTGGGCGGGCCAGGCTCTCCCGCAGGGGGAGGAGGAAACCGGGTTTCTCCCCGCCCCCGCCCGCGGGCGGGCCAGGCTCTCCGGCAGGGGGAGGGGGCAACCGGGTTTCCCCCTATCCTCACCCGGTGGGAGGGTTTGGGCGGGCGTAGCCCTCCCAAGAAGTATGTTCATCCCGTCGGGGTGGGGCGCAGCCGCATGGATGGCTGAATGTGAACATAGGCTGCGAGAGCTAATACGTTCACCTAAGCGCATGTGGCGCGGCAACCCCCCTCCCAACCTCCCCCCGCTGGGGGGAGGAGCCGGACTCCCGCCCCCGGCGGGGGAGGGCTGGGGTAGGGGCAGTCACCTTCGTTGCAACGTATTGCCGCTCGAGCGTGGATATGGGGCAACCGGGTTTCCCCATCCCCCCACCCGGTGGGAGGGTTTGGGCGGGCTACGCCCTCCCAAGAAGTATGTTCATCCCGTCGGTGTGCGGCGCAGCCGCATGGACAACCGATGAGGTTAGCCAGGGGGACGGGTCGGCGCAGGAGGCTAACGCGGGCAGGTTATGGAGAAGCTGCATGTGCCTGTTCGATCACCATGGCGGCGCGGAGCAGGGTGGTTTCCTGCCAGGGGCGCGCCACCAGTTGCACGGCCAGGGGCAACCCGTCGCTGCCGCGCCCGGCGGGCATACTGAGGGCCGGCCACCCCAGACAGTTGAAGGGGATGGCCAGGCCATTGTTGGCCGGCACGCCGCGGGCCGGTATTGGCCCCGGATGCATGGGCAGCACCAGCAGGTCCACACCGGCCAGCCGTTCGCCGAGCGTCCGGCGCAAGACGGCCCGGCCTTGCTGCGCCCTGATGAGGTCGCCTGGCGCGTAGGCGAAGTTGGCCAGCAACCGCTGGCGCGGAAACTCGCCGTAGGCCTCGAGGCGCGTCCGCAGCCAGGGCAGGTGAAAGGCCGACGCCTCCATGCCCAGGAGGGCCGTGCCAAGCACGCGCAGCCGGTCGAGTTCGGGCACGTCGAGTTCGACCACCCTGGCCCCCGCCGTGGCTAGCAACTCGGCCCCGCGCCGTGCCGCCGCATGTTGCTCCTGCTCCGCGAGAGGCTTGCCCGAGCCATCTTCCCGCACCAATCCCACCCGCAGCCCGCCCGCCTCTGCCGCAAGGTCTGCGTAGGCAAAGGGCGGGGCGGGGCGCAGCGTCCGCCCGTCGCGCGGATCAGGCCCGGCCAGGAGCGCCAGGAGCGCGGCGGCATCGGCGACGCTGCGCGTAAGCGGCCCGAGATGGTCAAGCGACCAGGAGAGAGGGACCGCGCCGGCCAGACTGCTGCGGCCCCAGGTGGGTTTCAGACCCACCAGCCCGCAGAAGGCCGCGGGGATGCGGATCGAGCAGCCCGTGTCGGTGCCCAGGGCGGCCAGGGCCATGCCCGTGGCCACCGCTACCGCCGAGCCGCTGCTGGAGCCGCCGGAGTCGCGCGAGGGGTCGAAGGGGTTGGCAGTGGCGCCGTAGTGGGCGTTGTTCGAACCGGGCGAATAGGCGAACTCGGAGAGGCGCGTTTTGCCGACGATGATCGCGCCGGCGGCGCGGAGGCGGGTTACGGCCGTGGCGTCGGTGGCGGCAACCGATTGGGCCAGGATGGTCGAGCCGGCGGTGGTGGGCAGCCCGGCCACATCCAGCAGATCCTTCACCGCCACCGGAAGGCCGTGGAGCGGACCGCGATCCTGCCCGGCGGCCAGTTCGGCCTCGGCGCGACGGGCGTCGGCCAGGGCCTGCTCGGCCATGACCAGTTGAAAGACGTTCAGCGGGCCATCCAGGGCGGCGATCCGCGCCAGGGCCGCCTCGACCAGCGCCGTGGGGCTGGCGCCGCCCGCGCGGATCGCCGCTGCGGCGCCGAGCACGGTGTCGGCGGGTCGTGGCGCCGGCATGGCGGCAGGCGCGGGCAGGGGCGCGGCAACCTCTTCTTCCGGGACGGGCAGACTTCCGGCGTCCAGGTAGTCGGGCAGAGTGTCGGCGGGCACACCGGCGACGATGCGCTCGAAATCCGCCAGCCGGTTCAGAAAGCCCCTCGCCTGAATGCCCGCCAGATCATCATCGGTGGCGGGGATGCCCAGAGCGCGCAGGTTGGCCCGCAGACGATCAATGGGGTTGGTCATGGCGCTACTCTACCTTACTTTCGAAGTCCTGGCTGAAGTCCCTCACCCGCGTTTCCCCTCCCCGAGCGGAAGAGGCGGCGATCACGTATAGCGTCCTCATGCCCGCTTCTCCCTCTTTGCTTGACGGAGAAGGGGGCCGGGGGGTGAGGTTGAGGCGCAGTGAGCGACGTTGACGTGGCCCTATGGCTACCGGGAAGTATTGTACCCTAACTCTCCTGGCGTATCCGGCAACTGCCGGTAAGGCGCTGCTAACGTGAACATAGGCCCTCGGAGCGGGGTATGGGGAAACCGGGTTTCCCCACGCCCCCACCCGCAGGAGGGTTTGGGAGGGCGTAGCCCTCCCAAGAACAACCTCATGTTCATCCTGTTCGTGTGCGGGGGCCAGCGGCCCGACAACTGTGACGAGGCGTTTCTCGCGAGAAGGCCCGGTCCATTCCGACCCTGACCATCAACCCTTAGCGCGCCGGGTCCTCGAACGCCTCGGCATACACGGCTTCCAGGCGGTCGAGCATGCGCTCCAGGCTGAACTCACGTTCCGCGCGAGCGCGGCCCGCGGCGCCGAGGGCGCGCGCCAGTTCGGGGTTGGCGATGAGCACCCGCAGGGCGCGGGCCAGGGCGGGCACGTCGTCAGGCGGCGCCACGAAGCCGGTCCGCCCGTGGAGCGTCACGTAGCTCGTGCCGGTGCCCACCTCAGTGGTCACCACCGGCAACCCGGCGGCCTGGGCCTCCACCTGGGCGATGCCGAAGGCCTCGCTCCGCTCAACCGCCGGCAGGGCAAAGACAGCGGCGGCATGGTACCAGGCGCGCAACGCTTCTTCGGACTGTTCGCCAACGAAGTGGACGCGCTCCGCGAGGCCCAGCGCGGCGGCGAGGGCCTCCAGGTCGGCGCGGCGCACCGTGGCGTCGCCGCCGACAAAGACGGCCCGCGCAGGCACGTGGGCCATCGCCCGCACCAGCCGGTCGGCGCCCTTGTAATAGCGCAGCCGCCCGACGAAGAGCACCAGCGGCCCCGGAAAGCGCGCCCGCAGCGCCGCCACCCGTTGCGGATCAGCCGTGGCGAAGCGGTCCAGCGGCGCGCCGAAGGGTACCACCCGGCAGCGAGAGGCCAGCGGCGCCAGCAGCGGCGAGGTGCGAATATACGCCGGGCTGCTCGCGACGATGCGCGCCGCCCGCCGCAGGGTGCGCCGGAACAGTGGGGCCAGGGTTCGCGCCAGGCGGCGCTGGCGCACGATATCGCTGTGGTAGGTGACCACCAGCGGCACGCTGGGCGCGGCGATCAGGGTTGCCAGATCGCCTGGCGGGAAGGGGTGGTGCAGGTGGATCAGGTCGGGCCGCGCGCGGGCCAGGAGCAGCGGCAGGGCCGGGCTGAGGGGGGTCGAGGCCAGGGTGGCCAGGCGACCAGCCCGGATCACGCGCACGCCGCCCTCCTCCGCCACCTGGGTACGGCGCGTGGCGCCGCTCACCAGCACCGTTACGGCGTGTCCCCGCTCCGCCAGACCCTCGGCGAGGAAGCGCAGGTGGTTCTCGATGCCCCCAATGACCGGGGGATAGTCTTTGTAGAGCAAAAGCAGGCGCATCGGATTGCGGATGTTACCGCATGAGGAAGCCATCGACAAAGTCATGGGCAATGCATGGCCCGCGGGCAGGGGTGTGGGGAAACCTGGTTTCCCCACACCCCGTTCCAAAGGACAATGTGTAGCGGATTGATTTTTCAAAGACCATCAGCCCGACGGAACGAGGCGCCGTGCAAGATGGCACGGCGCACCCGGTTCGAACTGCATTATACCCGCCACGGCGTGATACAATGAGCATCGGCGCAGACGAGCGGGCAATCAGCCTGCCTCTGTCAGCCCAACCTGGGAGGCACACACAGGAATGGATGCAGTACTCGTACTCGAAGATGGCCGGGTCTTTCCGGGGCGTTCGTTTGGGGCGCCGGGTCAGTGCATCGGCGAGGTGGTCTTCCACACCGGCATGACGGGGTATCAGGAGATCCTGACCGATCCCTCGTACTGCGGCCAGTTGGTCACCATGACCGCGCCGCACATCGGCAATACCGGGGTCAACGATTTCGATCCCGAGTCGCTCCGGCCTCAGGTGGCCGGCTTCATCGTGCGCGCCTATAGCGAGAACTTCAGTTCCTGGCGCGCCCGTGGCAGTCTGGCCCAGTTGTTGCGTGAGCACCGTATTGTCGCCATAACCGAAGTGGACACGCGGGCGCTCACCCGGCACATTCGCACCGCCGGGGCCATGCGCGGCATCATCTCAACCACTGGCGAGCCGGTTGAGGCGCTACTGGCCAGGGCCCGCCAGGCCCCGCCGATGGAAGGCCTCGACCTGACCCGGGTGGTTACCTGCGAAGAACCGTACCACTGGGCCGAAGGTTCGGCCCCGTTTGGCCCGGTGTACCCCGGCGGCACGCCACCACTCACCTATCACGTCGTAGCGTATGATTTTGGTCTCAAGCGCACCATCTTGCGCCGTCTGGTTGACCATGGCTGCCGCGTGACGGTGGTGCCGGCCGGCACTCCGGCGAGCGAGGCCCTGGCGCTGCAGCCCGATGGCATCTTCTACTCCAACGGCCCGGGCGACCCCGCCGCCGCAACCTACGCCTTCGAGACCCTGCGCGACCTGCTGGGGCGCGTGCCGGTGTTTGGCATCTGTCTGGGCCACCAGTTGATGGGCCTGGCCCTGGGGGCGCGCACCTACAAACTGCCCTTCGGCCACCACGGCGCCAACCACCCCGTGCGCCACCTCGCGACGGGCCGGGTGGAGATCACCTCGCAGAACCACGGCTTCGCCGTGGACCCGGATACCCTGCCCCCCGAAGTAGAGGTGACCCACATCAATCTGAACGACCAGACGGTGGAGGGCCTGCGCCACGCCGGCCTTGGCTGCTTCAGCGTGCAGTACCATCCCGAAGCCGGCCCTGGCCCCCACGACGCGACCTACCTCTTCCGCGAGTTCACAACGCTCATGGCCGCCTGGCGGTAAGACTGGTTGGTTATTCATTCGCGCTAACGTGAA
>DAOTYR010000173.1:0-24930 GCA_034434655.1 Chloroflexaceae bacterium | reverse complement strand
ATCCGGTATACCGGGCTGGCCGTGGGGCTAATACCATTTTGGATTGCCGATGTTGGATTGTGGATTGCCTTGCAGGGCGTCACCGTGCGATCCAGCACTTCGACGAATGCGGAATGTTCAACAGGAAATGGTATAAGGCCCTCGGCTATGGAATGCGAAGTCTGCCTGCGCGGGTGAGAGCGGATTCATTTCTCAAAGACCATGATGCCCGCGCTCCCAGGAGCAAGGTGAACACGTCCTATAGTTGCGCTTGCACATACCGGCAGAGCGAACTACAATAGAACGGCCCAGGCATGGTTTCGCTGACCATGGACGGCACATGCCGGCGCCCCTCCTCCTGGATCACCTGGCAAGGCTCATCACCGCCGCCAGCCGCGGCGACAAAGGGATCGATCTATGGCCGAGTTGCGGCAGAATCTCGCGACCCGCGAATGGGTGATCATTGCCCGTGAACGGGCGCGCCGTCCCAATGCCTATGTTGAGGCCGGCGGCCGGCTGCGCACCCACGAGCGCGCCGAATGCGATCCCGGCTGTCCCTTCTGTCCTGGCAACGAGGAGCTTGACCTGGAGGTGTGGCGTGAACCCGCCGGCCCTGGCTGGCAGACGCGCATTGTGCGCAACAAGTACCCGGCGCTGATTGAGAATGGTTCGCTCATTCGTAGCTTCAACGGGGTGGAGCGCAGCATCACCGGGTTCGGCTACCACGAGGTGCTGGTCGAGCATCCTTTTCACAACACCACCCTGGCCCTGATGACGGACGAGGAGGTCCGCGCGGCGTTGTTGATGTACCTGCGCCGCGGCCAGCAGATCGCCGCCGATCCGCGCATCGAACAGATTGTGTTTTTCAAGAATCACGGCGAACGGGCCGGGGCCTCATTGCTGCACGCCCACAGCCAGGTGGTCGGGTTGCCGATTGTGCCGAGCGACATCCGCCACCGCATCGAAGAGGCGCGGCGCTTCTTCGACGATACCGGCCAGTGCGTGTTCTGCACCATGCTCGCCGATGAACTGACGCGCCGGGAGCGGCTGGTGGCGGTGAACGAGCGCTTCGCCGCCTTCGTGCTCTACGCCGCCTCTTCGCCGTTCCATATCTGGATCGTGCCGCGCCAGCACCGCGCCAGTTTCCTGCACGTCTCCGAGGAGGAACTGAGCTACCTGGCGCCGCTGCTGCGCGATGTGCTCTTCCGCCTCTACACGCATCTGAACGACCCGGATTTCAACTTGCTCATCCGCTCCACGCCCACCAAGGAGCCGGAGAACGGCTACTTCCACTGGTACATCGCCATCATTCCGCGCCTCAGTCGCAGCGCCGGCCTGGAGCTGGGCAGCGGGGTGTGGATCAATCCCTCGCTGCCCGAGGAGTGCGCGGCCTTTTTGCGCGGGGATACCTCGGCCGGGTCGTGAGGCCACAGAGCACGTGTTCACATGTCTCCTGGGAGCGCGGGCAGCTTGCCCGCGGAGACGCGACGAGGGTGGGACGCCCGCGCTCCCAGGCGGGGGTGTTCCCCCAGGAGTGAACAGGTAGGCCGCATAACACTCTTGACAGCACCTGTGGCCCTGTGGTATGCTCCCCACAATAACGATTTGTGAAGGTTGCACAGATGGCAGCGTCCTGGTTTGTATCGATCCTCCTCCGCGGCGTGCTTGTACTCCTCCTTATCGGGTGGAGCAATAGCCGTTGAGGGAGGGGATGCCAAGCCCCAGCAGCCTGAGCGAGACTGAACCTCCCGAGCCAGCGCCGGGAGGTTTTTCAATGTCGAACTGGCGCCTGAACCTGTTCACCGCCGCACCGCTCGCGCACGGCCCCGCGCGGGCGCAGGCCCACAACGACGTGGGCAGCGGCGTCATGCCCCATCGAGGCGGCTCCGCCGGTCGGTAGTCCAGAGGTAACCGTTTCGTAATCCAGACGTTCTACGGTGACGCGAGCAGCCCGACGCTGTGCCGCCTGGCTTCGCGTTGCCAGCACGACGCGCGACGAGGAGGACGTATGTCCGAGACACGCACCGGCGCCCAGATCATGTGCGAGGCGCTCATCCGCGAGGGGGTCGAGGTGATGTTCGGTATCCCTGGCGGCGCGATCATGCCCTTTTACTATGCGATGTGGGAGTACCGCGACAAGTTGCGCCACGTGCTCTGCCGCCACGAGCAGGGCGCCGGCCACGCCGCCGAGGGCTATGCCCGCTCGACCGGACGCATCGGGGTATGCATTGGCACCAGCGGGCCGGGGGTGACGAACCTGGTGACGCCGATTGCCGATGCGATGATGGATAGCACACCCTTGCTGGCCATCTGCGGGCAGGTGGGCAGCCACGTGCTGGGCAAGGACGCCTTCCAGGAGACCGATATTACCGGCATCACCATGCCGATCACCAAGCATAATTACCTGGTGAAGGACGTGAATGACCTGGCCTACGTCTTCAAGGAGGCCATCCACATCGCGACCACGGGCCGCCCTGGCCCGGTGCTGATTGACATCACCAAGGACGCGATGCAGAAGTCCACCGTGCCAAACTGGGATCAGAAGCTCAATCTCCCCGGCTATAAGCCAACCTACGTGCCCAATCGCAAACAGGTGCGCGAGGCGGTGAAGCTGCTGCTCTCGGCGCAGAAGCCGCTGATCATCGCCGGCAACGGGGTGATTATGGCGGGCGCGGTCGAGGAACTGCGCCAGTTCGCCGAGACGCTGCGCATCCCGGTGATTACCACCCTCCATGGCATCGGTTCCTTCCCCGAGAGCCATCCCCTCAGCCTGGGCATGCCCGGCATGCACGGCTGGGTGCACTGCAACCGCGCCATCCAGGAATGCGACGTGCTCTTCAACATCGGCGGGCGCTTCGACGACCGGGTGACGGGCAAGGCCAGCACCTTCGCGCCGAACGCGAAGGTGATCCACGTGGATATCGATCCGTCGGAGATCGGCAAGAATGTCAAGGTGACGGTGCCGATCGTCGGCGACGCGCGCCTGACGCTCCAGGCCCTGCTGGAGGAACTGCCCGAGCGCGAGGCCCTGGCCGAGTTGCACTCCCACGCCTCCGACTGGCTGGAGCACATCCGCGATTTGCAGGAGAAGCACCAGGGCAAGCAACAGTACGTCAATCGCGCCAACACCGCCCAGTGGGCCTTGCCACCCCACGATGTCTACGAGAAGCTGAACCGCGCGCTGGCGGCGCGCGGCAACTACCGCGTGGTCACCGATGTGGGGCAGCACCAGATGTGGGCCGCGCAGTTGATTGACTGGAACGCCGGCCCGCGCACGCACATCACCTCCGGCGGCGCCGGCACGATGGGTTTCGCCGTGCCCGCCTCCCTCGGCGTGGCGATCGCCCATCCCAACGATACGATCTGGGCTATCGTCGGCGATGGCGGGTTCCAGATGACCAACCAGGAGATGGCGACGATCAAGCAGGAGGGGATCAAGAACATCAAGATCGCGGTGATCAACAACGGCTACCTGGGCATGGTGCGCCAGTGGCAGGAGTTGTTCGAGAACAAGCGCTACAGTGGCACGCCCCTCTCCGGCCCCGACTTCGCCAAACTGGCGGAGGCCTATGGCTGGAAGGGCCTGACCGTCGAACACTCCGACCAGGTGCAGGATGCCATTGACGAGGCCCATGCCACCGATGGGCCGGTGCTGATTGACTTCCGCGTCGAGCGGGAGGTCAACGTCTTCCCGATGGTGCCCCAGAACAAGTCGATTGCCGAGATGATTATCACCGAGGCGGATGCCTGATAGCAGCCGGCGGACGGGCGCCCGTCCGCGCTGAGAAACGAGCCAGGTGTATGAAAACCCACACGATCGTCCTCCTCGTGCAAGATCGCCCCGGCGTGCTCAGCCGCGTGGCCGGGCTGGTGCGCCGGCGCGGGTACAACATCCAGAGTCTGGCAGTCGGGCACAGCGAGCAGCCCGGCATTAGCCGGATGACCATTGTGGTCGAGTCGGAAGATGTCGAGCAGGTGGTCAAGCAGCTCTACCGCCTGATCGAGGTGATCAAGGTCTCCGACGTGACCGACGATCCCACCGTGGAACGTGAGATGGTGCTGTTGAAGCTCAACGCGCCCGCGGCCTCGCGCCATGAGATCGTCTCGATGTGCGGCGTGTTCGACGCGAAGATCGTTGACGTGGGCGCCAGCACCATGATCGTCGAGATGACCGGCACGCCCGCCAAGGTGGAGAACTTCATCGAGGTGGTGCGGCCCTACGGGATCCGCGAATTGATGCGCACCGGGCGCATCGCCATGGTGCGCGGCGCGCGCGGGCAGTTCGCCACCGAGTATGTCGAACATGCCGGGGGCAACGGCGTGCCGGTACCGGCGGCCAAGTGACCGGTGCGTTGCGCGGGCGGGCCTGAGTGTCCGCCCCTTGTATTCTCTGGACGGGCAGGCCGCGGGCCTGACCCTCGCCGCGGGGGTTCGTATCCCGCCTCTGCGAAGGAGCATAACGGCGTATGGCAGAGTTGTTCTACGACAAGCAGGCCGATCTCGAGCGTCTGAAGGGCCGGCCGATCGCGATCATCGGCTTTGGCAGCCAGGGGCACGCCCATGCCCGTAACCTGGCCGACAGCGGGCTCGATGTGCGGGTGGGTCTCTACCCCGGCTCGAAGAGTTGGGCCAGAGTGGAGGAGGCCGGCCTGCGGGCGATGAGCGTGGCCGACGCGGCCCGTGAGGCCCAGATCGTGATGATGCTCACCCCCGATATCGGCCAGGCCGACATCTACCGCGATCATATCGCGCCGGCCATGGAACCGGGCAAGACCCTGATGTTCGCCCATGGCTTCAACATCCGCTTCGGGCAGATCGTGCCTCCCGCAGGCATTGATGTGAGCATGGTCGCCCCCAAGGCGCCTGGCCATCGGGTGCGCGAGGTCTTCACCCAGGGCGGCGGCGTGCCCGCGCTGGTCGCCGTGCAACAGGACGCCAGCGGGGGGGCCTTCGAGGACGCGCTGGCCTACGCCAGGGGGCTGGGTTGCACCCGCGCCGGGGTGCTCAAGACCACCTTCGCCGAGGAGACCGAAACCGACCTGTTCGGGGAGCAGGTGGTGCTCTGCGGCGGCGTCTCGGCCCTGGTGAAGGCCGCCTTCGAGACCCTGGTGGAGGCCGGCTACCAGCCCGAGGTGGCCTACTTCGAGTGCATGCATGAACTCAAGCTGATCGTGGACCTGTTCTACCAGGGCGGGCTGAACTACATGCGCTACTCGGTGAGCGACACGGCCGAGTGGGGCGATTACACCGCCGGGCCCAAGATCATCACCGCCGAGACCCGCGCGACGATGAAGCGCATCCTGGCCGACATTCAGTCCGGGGCCTTCGCCGAGGACTGGATCGAGGAGAACCACAACGGGCGCCCGCGCTTCAACGCCTATCGCAAGGCCGACATCGAGCACCCGATTGAGAAGATCGGCCTGGAGTTGCGTCGGATGATGCCGTTTGTCAATCCGCGTGAGGTGACCCCCGGGAGCGGGGGGGCCTGAGCGATCAGCGTAAGTGTTCACTTCTCCCGGGAGCGACGAGGGCGGGACGCCCTCGCTCCCAGGCGCGTGGGTTACCCCAGGTGTGAACAGGTACCGATCATCGAGGCGAGAGAGACGGAGGAACCATGGAGACCCCTGCGGTAGATCATGTACGCATCTTCGACACCACCCTGCGCGATGGCGAGCAGGCGCCCGGCTGCACCATGACCCTGGAGGAGAAGCTGGAAGTAGCGCGGCAACTGGCGCGCCTGAACGTGGACATCATCGAAGCTGGCTTTCCCGCGGCCTCGCCCGGCGACTGGGCGGCGGTGCATGAGATCGCCCGCGAGGTGGGGACGCCCAACGGCCCGGTTATTGCCGCCCTGGCCCGCGCCAACCGCGATGACATCGAGAAAGCCTGGTCGGCCATCCAGCCTGCCGCCAGGAAACGCATCCACACCTTCATGTCCACCTCGGATATCCACCTCGAGCACCAGTTCCGCAAGACGCGCGAAGAGGCCCTGGTGATTATCCGCCAGATGGTGAGCTTCGCGCGTTCGCTGTGCGACGACGTGGAGTTCTCGCCGATGGACGCCGGGCGCAGCGATCCGCTCTTCCTGCGCCAGGCCGTGGCGGTGGCGATCGAGGCCGGGGCCACCACCCTGAACATCCCCGATACCGTCGGCTACCTGACCCCCGACGAGTACGGCGCCATGATCCGCGACCTCTACGAAAACGTGCCGGGGATCAAGCAGTGCATCCTCTCCACCCACTGCCACGACGACCTGGGGGTGGCGGTGGCCAACTCGCTGGCGGGGGTGCGCAATGGGGCGCGCCAGGTGGAATGCACCGTGAATGGCATCGGCGAGCGCGCCGGCAATGCCTCGCTCGAAGAAGTGGTGATGGCCATCCACACCCGCGGGCAGTTCTACGGCGTGCGCACCCAGATCAACACCCGCGAGATCGCCCGCACCTCGCGCCTGGTCTCCAGCTTCATCGGCGTGCCCGTGCCGCCGAACAAGGCCATCGTCGGGGCCAACGCCTTCGCCCACGAGTCGGGCATTCATCAGGACGGCGTGCTCAAGCACCGCCAGACCTACGAGATCATGAGCGCCGAGACGGTGGGCCTCGACGGCAGCGAACTGGTGCTCGGCAAGCACTCGGGCCGGCACGCCTTCCGCACCAAGCTCAACGCCATGGGCATCGAGCTGGAGAGCGAGGAGGAGTTCCAGCACCTCTTCGAGCGTTTCAAGGATCTGTGCGACCGCAAAAAGCGGGTTGACGAGCGCGACATCCTCGCCCTGGTCACCGGCGAATTGCAGCACGCCCCGGAGATCTACCGCCTCGAACACGTGCAGTACACCTCGGGCATGGGGATGATCCCTACCGCGACGGTGCGCCTGATCGGCCCGGACGGCCAGGTCCGCGTTGACAGCGATACCGGCACCGGCCCGGTGGACGCGATCTACCGGGCGATCAACCGGGTGGTGCAACGCCCCAGCGAATTGATCGAGTTTTCGATCAACGCGATCACCGAGGGGTTGGACGCGGTGGCCGAAGTCACGGTGCGCATCCGCGAGCAGGGCGCGCCGGACGCCGAAGGCGCGCCGGTGGACCTGGGGGCCAGCACTAGCACGACCACGGTGCTGACCGGCAAACGGGCGGCGCAGCAGATCTTCAGCGGCTACGGGGTGCATACCGACACGATCGTCGCCGCGGCCCAGGCCTACATGGCCGCGCTCAACAAGATGCTCGCCGCGCGCCAGGAGCGCATCAAGGCCGAGGCGGTAGCCTATGCCGCGGGCTATGGCACAGATTGAACCCATGACCACCATCGCCTATCTCGGACCGGCGGGCACCTTCAGCGAGGAAGCCGCCCTGGCCTACGCGGCCAGCCTGCCCGACGCGACCTTGCTGCCGCTGGCGAGCATTCCAGCGGTGGTGACCGCCATCGAAACCGACGCGGCCACCGTCGGCGTGTTGCCGATCGAGAACCTGCTCGAGGGCAGCGTCAACTACACCCTCGATCTGCTGATCCACGAGACAAGTTTACAGATCGCTGGGGAGATCGTCATTCCGATCCGCCAGTATCTGGCCGCGCGCCCCGGCGTGCAACTCTCCGAGGCTGCCGTGCTCTACGCCCACCCGCAGAGCCTGGGGCAGTGCCGCAAGTTCATCGAGCGCTGCCTGCCGGGGGTGGCGACGGTGGCCTCGCTCTCCAACAGCGCCGCGTTGCGCGAGGCCCTGGCCGACGAGCGGCCCGCCGTGGCGATCACCACCCGCCGCGCCGCGGAGTTGCTGGAGGCGGCGGTGCTGGCCCGCGACATCGCCGACAACCTGGGCAACGTGACCCGCTTCATCGTCCTGGCCCGCGCCGACGCGCCGCCCACCGGCGATGACAAGACCAGCTTCTGCTTCGGCTTCACCGAGGATCGCGCCGGCACCCTGGTCGGGGCGCTGCTCGAACTGGCCGAGGAGCAGATCAACATGACCAAACTCGAGTCGCGGCCCTCGCGGGCCGTGCTGGGGCAGTATATCTTCCTGGTTGACATCAATGGGCACCGTGAAGAGGCCCATGTGGCCCGTGCCCTGGCCCGCATTCGCGCCAGAACGGGGATGTTCAAGGTCTTCGGCAGCTATCCCCGCTGGAAGGGTTGAACGGTATGGCACGATGCGTCCGGCACAGGGCCCCGGGCGGCTGTGCTGCACACCAGGCCGATGCATATGCTCCTGGGAGGGTGTATGGTCTTTGAGAAATTCATCCGCTATGCCGGGCTGGCCGTCGGGCTGAAGCCCTCGGCTACGGGATGCGAAGCCCGCCTGCGCGGGCTAGAGCGGATTATTTTTTCAAAGACCATAAGGTCTCTGAAGCCCGCGGTTCTCTGCCGCTTCCAACTCCTTCCATGTTCACCTCGAGTGTGCTATTATATCAGTCAAGATTGGTATAACTTGCAGGGATACGCGGTCGCCTCCCGGTGGGGAGGCGGGGAGGGTCGCAGGTCCTCCCCGAACCGCTCGTTCCCTGCCCCTGTCGCGGGCGGGGAAGCAGGGCATGCGAGGAGGCGCAGCCTCCCCGCGTCCCTCCACCGCGTACCCTCTGTCACTCAGTGGCGCATCCCGCAAGTCCTGTCGCTCGAATCGTCGGGGAAAAAGCTTTCTGGGAAGACACAGCTCTCCCGGACCCTCCCGTTCGAGATCTTACTGGATGCACCGCCCAGGGGGCGCCTATGACCACGCCAGGAACGACCGACTATGACGATGCTCTTGCGCTCGCGCGCGTGCTCACCGATGCGGTGGTGTGGAGGTTGGTGAAAAGCCTGGCTGCCAGCGATGCCCATCTCCGGGATCTGCAGGCCAGCCTCGGGGTTCAGCAGCCGGAGGTTCTGGAAGAACGGCTCAAGCAGCTTGAGCAACTGGGACTGGTGAGCAGCCGCACCAGCGACGCCGCAGCCAGTCTGCGCTACTACCGGCTCCAGGTTGACCGGCTGCGCGCAGTGGTGGAGCAGGTGATCGGCGCGCTGCATCCCTCCCTGCGCCTCGCTCCTGAGCCGGAAACCCTGCCGGCCGAGCCGGTGCGGCCGCGGGTGCTCTTTCTCTGCACCGAGAACAGCGCCCGTTCGCAGCTCGCCGAGGTGCTGCTGCGGCAACTCAGCCGCGGCAGTGTGGAGGCCTACAGCGCCGGCACCCGCCCAGGCGCGGTCAATCCGCTGGTCGCCGAGATCCTCGGCGAGGCGGCGCAAGGTCTTCGTTCAAAACACATTGATGAGTTTCTGGGTCAGCATTTCGACTACGTGGTGACGGTCTGTGATCGCGCCCGTGAGGCCTGCCCGAGTTTCACCGGCGCCGACAAGCAACTCCACTGGTCCATTCCCGACCCGGCGGCGGTTGAGGATGAAGAGGCGCGTCGGCGGGCGTTCTCCGTTGCCGCCTGTGAATTGACCCAACGCATCCGCTATCTGCTGACGTTCATGGGCCCCCGGCAGCGAGGAGCGCAGCCGGTGGCGGTGGGCCAGGGCGAGCGCATGCCGTAGGGCAGGGCCTGGTTTGTCAGCAGGGTGATGCCCGGGTTACCGTCTTATGCCGGCCCACGTGTATGCACACTGTGATCGTCGCCAATGCGCCCGCGTTTCAGGCGGAGCCGTTTCGGGATCTCCTGGCGCGCGCCGATCTGCTCATCGCCGCCGATGGTGGCGGCAACGCGCTGTTTGCCGCCGGCATCACGCCCGACCTGGTGATCGGCGATCTGGACTCGCTGGCGCCCGAGGCGGCCGGGGCGTTCGCCGCCGCCGGAGCAACGTTCCTGCGCTACCCGACCGAAAAAGACGAGACCGATCTGGAGCTGGCGTTGCTGGCCGCGGCTGCGCGTCAGGCCGACACGATCGACGTGCTGGGGGCCATCGGCGGGCGCTGGGATCAGGGGCTGTCGAACGTGGCGTTGCTGGCGCTCCCCGAGCTGGCGGGGCGCCGGGTGCGGCTGCTCGATGTGGACCAGGAGGCCTACCTGGCCCGCGGCGAGCAGCCGATTGCCGGCGCGGTGGGCGACACCATCTCATTGCTGCCCCTCGGCGGCCCGGCGCGAGGGATTACCACGCGGGGCCTCGCTTACGCGCTCGAAGATGCGGAGTTGCGTTTCGAGCGCTCACGGGGCGTCAGCAACGTGATTGTGCGGACGCCCGCCGCGGTGCTGGTGCGCGAGGGCATGCTGCTGGTGGTGCGCGTATGGCGGCGTGGTACCTGTTCACACCTGGGGTAACCCGCGCGTGCGCGAGCGTGGACGTTTCGCCCCCGTCGCGTCTCCGCGGGCAAGCTGCCCGCGCTCCCAGGAGATAAGGTGAACACGTACGCGGCGTGAAACCGGTCAGATCCGGTCAGATCTGGTCGAGGTAATCCTTCAGCAGCTTGCCCAGGCGCGGGTGGCGGAGCTTGCGCAGGGCCTTGACCTCGATCTGGCGCACGCGCTCGCGGGTCACGCCAAAGGCGCGGCCCACTTCCTCGAGGGTGCGCGGCTGCCCGTCGGTGAGGCCGTAGCGCAGTTCCAGCACGCGCCGTTCGCGCTCGGTGAGCTGATCGAGGGCGGCGGCGATCTGCTGGCGCAGCATGCCGCTGGCGGCAGCATCGTCGGCATCGAGGGCGTGGGGGTCGGGAATGAAGTCGGCCAGCGTGCTATCGGCCTCTTCGCCGACCGGGGTCGCCAGCGAGACCGGGTCCTGGGCGGTGCGGCGCAACTCGCGGAGCTTCTCCTCGCTCATATTGAGGAACTGGGCCAGTTCGCTATCATTCGGCTCGCGCCCGAGGTTCTGGGTCAACTGGCGACGGGCGGCCTGGATGCGGTTGAGCGTCTCGCCGAGGTGCACAGGGAGGCGCACCAGGCGCGACTGATCGGCGAGGGCGCGCGAGAGGGCCTGTTTGATCCACCAGGTCGCATAGGTGGAGAACTTGAAGCCCTTATCGTGGTCAAACTTCTCAATGGCGCGGAGCAAGCCGAGGCTGCCTTCCTGGATCAGATCGAGCAGCGGCAAGCCGCGGTCGCGGTAGCGTTTGGCGATGCTCACTACCAGGCGCAGGTTCGCGGCGGCCATCTGCTGGCGCGCTTCCTCGCCGGCGGCGATCTGCCGGCGCAACTCCGCCGCCCGCGGGCTATCCGGCGGCACGGTTTTCAGTTCGGCCCGCGCCTTCTGGCCGCGCTCGATCTGCTGGGCCAGGCGTTTCTCCTGCTCGGCGGTGAGCAACGGCACCTGGCCGATCTCGCGCAGGTAGAGCCGCACACTGTCGCCCAGCAGCGCATCGGAGAGTTCCTCATCAAGGTCTATGACCGCTGCGCTGCCCGGCTCCTCCTCGACAAGGTGCTCGTCGGCCGGCTCGCGCACGGGAACGCCGGCCTCGGCGAGGGCGGCGTAGACCGCGTCTATGGCTTCAGCGGCCGATTCTTCGGGCGCCGGCACGATCTGCAGCAGTTCATCAAGGGTGACATAGCCCCGTTGCCTACCCTGGGCGATGAGCGCCTGAATATCCGAGGGATTGACGCTGGCGGTCGGTCGCGCGGTGTCGGGTGGCGTCTGAGACATAGACATTTCCTTGGATGGGCCTGGCGCCAACGGATTCTCCTGAGCGTGGCCTCCCTGATGGGGTATGGAGAGTGGCAAAGCGACGGGAGGCGACGACGTTGGTGCGAATGACCGGTGTGGCGTATGGCGTATATTGTAGCACATTCGCCTGACGGGCGTTGGCGGGCCTGGCCAGGCTTTTTGCGCCCCCCTTCTGGGGAGGCGTAGCCTCCCCGCGCCCCTCCGCCCATACAGCGCCGGTGGGCATCCTGACCTGCGGATTATAGCGTAGCACGCAGCAGCGCGCGAACCTGTGCCGGGCCTTCGGCGGCGAGGGCGCGTTCGGCCAGGTCATGGGCCGCGCGGGTATCGGTGGCGATGATGGCGGCGCGCACCCGTTCGAGGGCCGCGGGGGCGCAGGTCAGTTCATCGGCGCCCAGGCCGATCAGCAGCGCGGTCACCTGGGGGTCGCTACCGAGTTCGCCGCAGACGCCGGCGTGGCGCCCGTGCTGGTGGGCAGCCTCGCAGGCCATGCGGATCAGCCGCAGCACGGCCGGGTCGAGCGGCTGGTACAGGTCGGCCAGGCGGTGGTTCCCCCGATCGCAGGCGAGGGTATACTGGGTGAGATCGTTGGTGCCGAGGCTGAAGAACGCCGCCTCCCGGGCCATGTGTTCGGCGTTGAGCGCAGCGGCGGGCACCTCGATCATCACCCCCAGCGGGATGGCGGGAGCGCACGGGCGCCCGGCGGCGACAAGCTGGTTTCGCGCCTGATCGAGCAGGGCGCGCGCGCGCCGCACTTCGGCGACGGTGGTGACCATGGGCAGCATCAGCCGGACGTCGTGCGTGGCCCGCGCGCGCAGCAGGGCGCGGAGTTGGGGCAGGAAGATCTCCGGGCGGCTCAGGCAAACACGAATGCCGCGCGATCCGAGAAAGGGGTTGTCCTCGCGGGGCAGGGGCAGGGCTGGCAGGCGCTTATCGCCGCCAACATCGAGGGTGCGCACGGTGATCGGCGCGCCGGGCATGGCGGCAGCCACCGCCTGGTAGAGGGCCACCTGTTCTTCCTCGTCGGGCATATCGGAACGTTCGAGGAAGAGCCATTCGGTGCGCAGCAGCCCGATGCCCTCGGCGCCCTCGGCGTGGGCGTCGCGCGCTTCGGCCGGCGAGGCGACGTTGGCCAGCAGGCGCACGCGGCGGCCATCGCGGGTGGTGACCGGGCCGCGCGCGGTGACGCCGCGCGCGGCGCGTTCGCGCGGACGGGGACGCAAGCGGGCCAGGTCATCGGCGGGCGGGTCGAGCGTCACCAGGCCACGGTCGCCATCGAGGACGATGGTGTGGGCATTGGCCGCCGCGGCCAGGATCTCATCGCCAAGGCCAACCACGGCGGGGATGCCCAGGCTGCGGGCGATAATGCTGGCGTGGGCGGTGATACCCCCGGCGGCGAGGGCGATGCCGCGCAGCAAATCGCGGGGAGCGCCGGCGAGGTCGGCGGGGTCGAGATCGCGGGCCACGACGATGGAAGGGGTGACCAGGAGCTGGCCGAGGCCGCCGGCGCCGGTCAGGGCGCGCCACACCTGCATGGCCACGGCGCGCACATCGGCGGCCCGGGCGCTCAGGTAGGCGTCGCCCAGGCGTTCGAGTTCGCGGGCCTGCTCTTCGGCGGCGGCGATGATCGCCTCGGCGGCTGAGCGGCCCGGTTCGGCGACCAGGGTGATGGCGCGTTCACGCAGCGAGGGGTCGTTGAGCAGCAGCCGGTGCGCAGCGAAGATCGCGGCGCTCTCGGTCTGGCCCGCCGCGCGCAGGGCGGCCTCGTGGGCCGCAATCGTCGCGTCGGTTTCGGCAAGGGCGCGCATGAGGCGGGTCCGTTCGGTCGCGGGGTCGGCGAGGGCTCCCAGGTGGTCGGCCCTGGCAAGATAGAGGACCACGGCGCCAGACGCTACCCCCGGCGCGGCAGCAAGGCCGGTGAAGCTTCGCGCGGTCATAGAAGGGGTTCCTTCCCCTCGGATATGAAAATAGGCCGTTCACGGGAGGGTTTGGGAGGGCGTAGCCCTCCCAAGAAGAATCGTATGTTCGTTCCCCTTCGTGTGTGGCGCAACCGCGTAAAGATCTAGCGGAAGCCCAGAACCCCGTGCGAGATCACATTGCGCAGGATCTCCGAGGTGCCCTCGCCGATGGTCAACAGGCGGGTATCGCGGTACATGCGCTCGACGGGGAACTCCTGGCTGTAGCCATAGCCGCCGAAGATCTGGATGGCGTCGCGGCAGATCTTCTCCGACACCTCAGAGGCGTAGAGCTTGGCGACCGCGGCCTCGCGATGGAAATGGCGGTGCTGGTCCTTGAGCCAGGCGGCCTTGTAGACGTACAGCCGGGCCGTTTCGATGCCGACTTCCATATCGGCAATCATATTCGCGACGGACTGGTGCATACCGATCGGCTTGCCGAAGGCCTCGCGTTCACGGGCGTAGCGCACGGCGGCCTCGTAGGCGCCCTGGGCCAGGCCCACGGCCATGGCGCCGATGCTAATGCGCCCGCCGTCCAGCACGCGCAGGAACTGCACGAAGCCATGACCGCGCTCGCCGAGCATGTTCTCCTTCGGCACGCGCACATGCTCGAGCATCACGGCCGTAGAGATCGAGCCACGCAGGCCCATTTTCGGCTCGTGCTTGCCGAAGCTGAGGCCCGGGGTGCCACGCGGAACGATAAAGGCCGAGATGCCTTTCTTGCCCCGCTCGGGGTCGGTGACGGCGGTAACGATCAAGTGGCCGGCGATGGGTGCGTTGGTGATCCACATCTTCTGGCCGTTGATCACCCACTCGTTGCCTTCGAGTGTCGCCCGGGTGCGGGTGGCCCCCGCATCGGAGCCGGCGTGGGGTTCGGTCAGGCCAAAGGCGCCCAGGTATTCGCCGCGGGCCGCGGGCACGAGAAACTTGCGCTTTTGCTCCTCGGTGCCGAACATGAAGATCGGCGCCGAGCCCAGGCCCATATGCGCGGCATAGGCCAGGGCGGTGGAGCCGCACACGCGGGCCACTTCTTCGACGGCGATGGCGGCGCTGATCGTATCGGCGCCCGCGCCGCCGTACTCCTCGGGGAAGGGCAGGCCCATCAGGCCCAGTTTGCCCATCTTCGCGAAGGTTTCGGCGGGGAACTCGCCCGTCTCATCAACATGGCGCGCCCGTGGGGCGATCTCCTTCTCAGCGAATTCGCGCACGGTCTGGCGGATCAGTTCCTGCTCGCGGGTCAGATCAAAGTGCATACCTGGTTGCTCCCCTGGACCAAACGGCGATATTCCACGAGGCGGTCCACGCTGCCGGGGCGCGGTCGCCCCCAGAGAGACCGACGGGCCGGTTCCGGCGCGTCCCGGTCACTCAAAGCGCAGCATCTCCACCCCTTCCATGGTTTCGACAATCAAATTATCCACCACCGCCTTGAGATCGTTGGTCTCGGCGAAGACACGCAGTTGCCGGTCGGCGCTGCTGCCCTCGTCGGCGATCTTCAACAGGTACTCAACCTCGCGGCGCGAACCGAGCATATCCACCACGTCATCCACCAGGGCGACCATCTCGTGCACGAGGGCCTTCGTCTCGACCTCGGCGCGCTTGCCGAAATCGATCAGCTTGCCTTCCAGGCCCCAGCGTTGGGCGCGCCACTTGTTCTCGTTGATCAAGGCGCGCCGGTAGACGCGGAAGGTCGTATTCTCCTCGAACATGCGGTAGAACTTGACGATAATCGCCTGCATCATGGCGGCCAGGGCCAGGCACTCCTCCAGGCGCGTGGCGACATCGCAGACGCGGAACTCCAGCGTGCCGAAGAAGGGGTGTGGGCGCAGGTCCCACCAGATTTTTTTCCCGTTGTCAATACAGTTGGTGGAGACCAGCAACTGCACGTAGCGCTCGAACTCAGCGGCGGAGTGGAAGGTCGGCGGGGTGCCGGTGCGGGGAAAGCCGCTGAAGACCACGCTACGGTAGGATTTGAAACCGGTCTTGCGCCCCATCCAGAAGGGGGAGGAGGTGGAGATGGCCAGCAGGTGCGGCCCGATGTAACGGGCCACGTTCATCAGTTCGATGGCGACCTCATTGTTGGGCATGCCGATGTGGCAGTGCATGCCAAAAATGAGCAACTGCAGGGCCGCGTCCTGCATTTCGCCCACCACGGCGTGGTAGCGTTCGTGGGGGAAGATCTCCTGGGTCATCCACGAGGAGAAGGGATGCGTTCCGGCGGCGACGATCTTCAGCCCGTGGCGATCGGCCAGCCCGGCAATCGTGCCGCGCAGGTGGCGGATCTCGGCGCGGGCCTCGGAGATGGTGCGGCAGGGGCGCGTTCCCACTTCCACGATGCTCTGGTGCATCTCCGGCTTGATCTGCTCACGCAGGATGGTTCGCCCTGGTTCGAGGATCTGCGTGATGTACGAGCGCAGTTCCCGGGTTTCTGGATCGATGATCTGGTACTCCTCCTCGATCCCCAGGGTAAACGCAAAGTCGGGGTCCATGGGGTTGTACACGCTCATGTGCCGCTCCTGGCGCCTCGCTGCGTGCCGATCAGATCTTCTTGCGCTACGTCGGGCCTCATGCGGCTATGCCGCATAGGACGGGGATGTGTTTCCCGCGGGCGGGGTAGTGGGGGAACCCGGTTTCCCCACGCCCCGCTCCACGCGGCTATGCCGCACTCCAACGGGATCGCGGCGGGCCTGGCGCGCCGCACTTCTCCCTACGGGTACATACAGGTCGGGCAGCTAAACCATGTCCTGATGTATGTATTATACACGTCCCTGTGGCGCGCAGGGCCGGGATCGGGTTTGCCTGGAAGGGCTGCGCGCTCCCAACCCCTCCCCTCAGGCAGGCGCGGCCTCACGAGCGCAAGGGCGATTGGCGGTCGCCGGCGCGCTGGCGCCAGCGCTCGCGCAGGTAGGCCAGGCCGTTGCGCTGGTACACCAGCCACTCCACCAGCAGCACGATCAGCGCGATCAGGGCCACCAGGCGCCAGAACTCCTGCCGGCTGTCGCGCTCGCGCGAGACAGTGCTGCTGGCGCCGCTGGTCTGGGGGATGCTCAGGTCGCGCTGGGTGGCGATGCGCGACTCGCCCGGCGCGAAGAGGTTGACGGCGTAGCGGTGGCGCCCGACCACGCTGTCGCCGACGAGTTCTTCGACCGTGTAGATCCCCAGGGCGTCGGTGTCGGCGTAGATGGCCTGGCCGGCCTGGATCTGCACTTCCCCGCTGCGGGAACTGACCGTGCGCCCATCGGGGCGCGTCACGCGCACCTCGGTGATCGTGGCGTCCATCTGGCGGCTGAGGGGTTGGCCCGGGGTGAGTTGGGCCGCCTCGGCGCCGCTGCCGGGGGCGAGGAAGTTCATCAGGTTCGAGAGCAACAGGGGAAAGGCGATCTGCAACGGCAGATCGGACTCGTGCAGGTCGAAGCTCAGCACCGCCACGCGCCGTCCTTCGCGTTCGCCGACCACCAGCAGCGGCCCGCCATCGCTGTTGACCACCACACGGCCCCAGTTGCCCGGCACGATCCGCGCCGCCTTGAGCACGCTCACCTCGCTCAGGCTCACGTTGCGTAGCATAGGGTCCTCACCACTGGCCGGGCGCACCTGTGGGAACTCGATCGTTCCGGTGACCGAGAAGTAGGCCGTGGAGCGGAGCGGATTGATGAACAGCAGATTGCCCGGCGGCAACTCCGGCGGCGCCACCCCGTCAAGAATGGTGACCGGCACCTGGGCGACGGTCTCGGTGAAGGTGGTCGTTGCGGCGGGGACGGTGACCACATTCAGGCCCGGCAACAAACTCAGGCCGGTTTCCAGGAAACGATTGCCCGCCGTAACCAGGCGCACGGTGGTGGCCTCGGTCGCCGGGCTGACCGCGAAGGCCCGGTCATCGGCGGGCATAGCATCTGCGCCATCGAGGCGGGCCTCGACTACTTCGACCTGGGGGGGGAGTTCGATGATCAGGCTCTGGTCGCGGCCAGCTTCGATGGTCAGGTTGTAGGCGTTGAAGATCGCCCCGTCGAGGTAGAGATCCAGGCGGCGGGTGGCGCTGGCCTGGCCATAGTTCGTGACCTGGACGAAGAGCGTCTGTCCGGTTGTGCCCGGTTGGAGGGCGATGGCGCTCACGGCCATGTTTTCGGTGGCGCGCCCGACGGGGAAATAGCTCACGCGGGCGGGCACGCGCAGGTTGGTCGGCAGGGTAACGTTGCCGTCGGAGATGATCGCCACCTCGCTATCCTCCTCGCGGGCGGCGAGGGCGGCAGCGAGGGTCAGGGCCTGGGAGAGGTCGGAGCCGCCGCCGTTGGAGATCTGGATGCGCTCGACGGCGCGCCGCAGTTCGCGCCGGTCGGAGGTGGCGGCGGCGGGGACCTCCATGCGCCCGCCGGCGGCGATCACGGTGGCGCGCCCGCCATCGGGCAGTTGATCGATCAACTGGTAGGCCCGTTCTCGGGCGGCGTGCAGGCGTGTGGGCGGCTCGTCGGTGGCGCCCATGCTGGCCGAGTGGTCAATGATAATGATCAGGTTGCGCCCACTGATGCCCTGGGCCGCCAGGTACGGTCGCGCCAGGGCGAGGACCAGCAGCAGCATGAGCAGGAGCTGGAGCAGGAGCAGCAGATTGCGGCGCAACTTCTGCCAGGGGGCGTTCGCCTCCACATCGCGCACCATGCGCTGCCAGAGGAAGGTCGAGGAGACGGTGCGCTCCTCGCGGCGCAGCTTCAGGAGGTACATCGCCACGATGACCGGGCCAACAATCGCCGCGGCCAGCAGGGCGAGGGGGGTGATCAGGGACATAGCAACGTTTCCGGCTCGTTATCAACGCAACACGCCACGGCGGCGCATGCGTCCCAACACAAACTCTTCGACCGGCACACTGGTATCTACCGGCACATAGATGATCCCCCGACCGTTGCAAAAACTCTCAATCTCGCCGCGCCAGGCGGCCAGGTGGGCCTTATAGCGGCGCATGAGGTCGAGATTGGCGCTAATCTCCACCGGGGCGCCGCTCTCCACATCAATCAGCTTGAGGTCGCCTTCGAGATCCGGTTCAAGTTCCTGAGGAGCGAGAATGTGCATCACGGTGATCTCGAAGGGGCGCGAGGCCAGGGCGCTCAGGGCGTCCTTCCAGCCGGCATCGAGCAGGTCGGAGCACAGCAGGAGCGGGCCGGTGGCCCGGGCCGACTGGATGTAGCGATGGCAGGCCTGCGCCAGGTCGCCGTGCTTGCCGGGTTGCAGGCGTTGCAAGAAGGCGAAGAGCGGCACGGCGCCGCGCTTGCCCCGCACGCCGGGGAGTTGCAACACGCCTGGCCCGGCGCCGAAGGCGGTGACGCTGACGCGGTCGAGGTTGGCCAGGGCGATGTAGCCATAGGCCGCGGCGAGTTGCCGGGCGTAGTGCAGCTTGTTCGGCGCGCCCCAGTCCATCGAGGCGCTGGTGTCCACCAGCAGATGGACGTTGAGTTCCTCTTCGGCGACGAAGAGCTTCAAATAGAAGCGTTCGGCGCGGGCGTAGAGGTTCCAGTCAATCTGGCGGATGTCATCGCCCCGGGCGTAGGGGCGAAAGTCGGCGAACTCCACCGAGGAGCCGCGGCGCGGGCTGCGTCGCTCGCCCTGGATGTCGCCGGCCATGGGCCGGCGCAGCACCAGGGCAAGGCGGTCAAGCTGCCGCAGGAACGCCGACTCCAGCAGGGGTTCGCTTGCGCGTTCGTTCACGCCAGGCCTACCTTGGGTGTCATTGCTCTTCCTTCACCGCCTCGAGCACGCCCTTGACGACCTCATCGGGTGAAACGCCTTCGGCCTGAGCCTCGAAGTTCAGCACGACGCGATGGCGCAGCGCGGGCAGGGCGGCGGCCTTGAGGTCGGCGAAGGCCACGTTGTAGCGTCCGTCGAGCAGGGCGAGGATCTTGCCGGCCAGGATCAGCGCCTGCATGCCGCGGGGCGAGGCGCCGTAGCGCACATACTGTTTCGTAACCGCCGGAGCCTCGCGCGCTTCGGGGTGGGTGGCGCTGATCAGGCGCGCGGCGTAGGCCAGCACGTGGCTGGCGATCGGCACGGTGCGCGCCAGGTCCTGCATGGCCAGGATCAGCGGCCCATTGGCGACGTGGCGGGTCACGGGCTTGTAGGACCCCGTGGTGCGCTGGGCGATCTCGACCAGTTCGGCGGCGGTGGGGAAGACGACGTTGATCTTGAAGAAAAAGCGGTCGAGCTGGGCTTCGGGCAGCGGGTAGGTGCCCTCCATTTCCAGCGGGTTCTGGGTGGCGAGCACGAAGAAGGGCTGCTCAAGTTTGTGGATGGTCTTGGCCACCGAAACGGTGCGCTCCTGCATGGCCTCAAGCAGCGCCGACTGGGTCTTGGGCGTGGCGCGGTTGATCTCGTCGGCGAGGACCATATTGGCGAAGATCGGGCCAGGCTCGAAGCGAAAGCTCTTGCGCCCGTGTTCGTCCTCGCTGATCAGGGTGGTGCCGATGATGTCGGCGGGCATCAGGTCGGGCGTGAATTGAATGCGCGAGAAGCTACAGTCAATCACGTCGGCCAGGGTGCGCACCAGGGTGGTCTTGGCAAGCCCGGGCACGCCTTCAAGCAGGGCATTGCCGCCGGCGAGCAGGGTCACGACCACCTGGCGGATCAGGTCGCGCTGGCCGACGATCACATTGGCCACTTCGGCCTCGATCATCTGCGCGCGCTGGCGAAACTCGTCGGGGCTGATGCCCGGCGTTGCCGGTTCGGGTTGCGTGGGCGTCGGTATGGTCATGGATGATCCCGTATGCTGGGTAACTGTTCACACTCGGGGTAACACACGTGCCTGGGAGTGAGGGCGCCCCGCCCTTGTCGCATCTCCGCGGGCAAGATGCCCGCGCTCCCGGGAGAAATATGAACACTTCCTATGCTGGTTGAATAAGTCCCACACGGCGTTTCATCTCGCGCCGGTTGAGGGGCGCGGGGAAAGCGGGTTTGCTCATCTCCCTGCTCACGGCCTGGGATGACGCAGCCCTCCCAGGAAACGCGTCTGCAGCAAGGGATGACGCGCCCGGCGCCCCCTGGCGCCTACGGTTCCAGCCGGCTGAAATAATCGCGCACGTAGTCCTTCAGATGTGGCGGGATGTAGCCCCGGTCGAGGGCCTCGCTGGCGGCTTCGGCGTACTGTGGGTACACCTGTTCATACGGCACCATCGAGGGGTTGTTGGCGCCGGGTTGCGTCGCCTGGCCTTCCTGGATCTGGCTGGAACCGCTCTGGCCCTGCTGGCCCTGGACAAACTCAGGCGTGCCCGGCTGTCCCGAGGGGCGATAGGGCTGGTAGACCAGGTCGCTGCTGCCGGAGCCGCTGCCCTGCTGGCTGGCGGGCCGGTTGGGATCCACATTGCCGCTGGCATTGCTCTGACCCTGGCCCAGATGGGGCGCGTTCGTGCCGCCGCCGCCCTGCTGGCCCTGCTGCCCTTGCTGGCCCTGGCTCTGCTGGCCCTGGCCCTGGCTCTGCTGGCCCTGCTGGCCCTGCCCTTGCGCCTGGCCCTGCTGCCCTTGCTGGCCCTGCCCTTGCGCCTGGCCCTGCTGTCCTTGCTGCCCTTGCGTCTGGCCCTGGCTTTGCTGGCCGGCGCGGGCGATCTGATCGCGGGCGTTCTGTAGTTCCGAGAGCGACTGCTGGGTACTCTGCTGGCCGGCGAGGTCACGCTGGGCCTCGCGCGCCTGCTGGGCGGCCTGCTGAAGCTGCTCGGCGGCCTGCTGCGTATTCCCCTGCCGCAGGGCATTCGCGGCGTTCTGGAGGTTCTGCGCCGCGCGCGGTTCGCTGGCGGCCATCTGCGCCGCCTGCTGGGCCAGTTGCTCGGCGAGTTGCTGGCGTTCGGCCTCAGAGAGTTGTTCGAGCTGGCGCGCCAGTTGCTCGAGTTGATTGGCCGCCTGGCCGATATCGGGGCGCTGGCCCGCCGGGCGCCCGGAGAGGGCCTCCAGATTGCGGGCCATCTGCTCGAGCGCGGCGCGGCGGGCGTCGCTATTCGGGTCGAGTTCCTGGCGCAGGCGCGCCTCGGCCGCCGAGAGGTCGGCCAGGGCCTCCTGGCGTTCGCCGGGGTTGCGGCGCAGTTGCTCCTGGAGAGTTTGAAGTTCCTTGAGCAGGCGCTCGCGATCTTCGGCGTTGAGTTGCTGATCCTCGCTGATCTGGCGTTCGAGGGTCGCAAGCTGATCGGCGGCTTCCGCCAGCGCCTCGCGCACGGCCCGCTGCTCGGCAAGCACCCGGTCCTGCGGATTAGGGATGACGAACAGCAACAGGGCGGTAAGGATCAACGGCGGCACGGCCCACCACAGGCGCTGGCGATCGAAGCGCAGCGGCAGCATGGCCGGTCGAAGCTGGCCGGCCACGGCGCCCGCGTCGGCCTGCTGGCGCTCGCTGAGGGGATCATGAGCCTCGCACTCGTGCAGTTCCAGGGCCGTGGAGAGCCGTTCGCGCAGATCGAGCTGCAGATCCACCCGCCGGGCCACGCGGACGGGCGGCAGAGGACGGAAGAGCGCGTAGCCGATCACCGCCAGCAGCCAGAGCATGAGCGGCAAGGCGGCCCAGAGCCACAGATGGGCGATTGGCGTCAGGCGGCCGGCAAGGGCCGTCGCGGTTGACGCGGCGGCGGCGATCCACAGCGTGCGGCTGGCGAACAGCAACGTGTCGCTGACCCGCAGCCGCCGGCCCAGGGGCCGCAACTGGCGCCGGACCAGTTCGTAGGATGTAAGCGTCTGGGCCATGGTTCACCTGAGGAGACGTGGGTTGCAGCCGGCCAGGGCAACCCGTTCGGAACCTCCCGGCCTGGCGCGTATATCGGCGGCGTCGCTCAACCTTCCCTGCGCCAGACGTGCTTCTCCACGATCTGGCGGGTCAGATCGCCATGTTCCCAGACCTCGACGACCCGCTGGCTGACGATCGTCACCACATTGCCGACGGACGCGGCAGGGGTGATGACGTCTGGTTGCGGTTTTTGCAGAGCGCTCAAGGTGTTGCCGGCGATGGCGGCGAGATCGCCGCGTTCGGCGCGGCGCCGCAGCCAGGCGATCCCGGCCTCGGCGGCAACGGCGGCGAGACCGAGGGCGACGGCTCTGGTTACCTGTTTTACCTGAGCCAGCGGGATACTCTGGCCGGCAATCACAAGTGCGCCCTCGTCGCGACGGGCAAGCTCGTTCCGATCCAGCGCGGCGCCGCAGGCGCCACAGAAGCGGTTCTCGATCGGGTTGCCGTGCTGACATGCGGGACAGATGCGCTCAACCATAACTGGCTCCTGATCTCGGTGAACAACGATGACGCTTGCTGCAGGCAGTATAGCATTGCGCGATGGCGCGGCGCAAATGGATTGCGCGATTCGAGGATTCAGCGAAACGCGCCTCGCGCCGCTTCTGCGCAGTCGCATGCCCTGGCAGATGGTTCAGGGAGGCAAGGTTGACCTGGAGGCGCGCGGCAGCCACGGGTTGGTCGCCGCGCTCGGTTCCGTGCGCCGCATCCTCACGCCCGTTCGGGCACAAAGCGGGCGAGAATCACCCCGAGTTCGTAGAGCAGATACATGGGGATTGCCAGGAGGGCCAGGTTGATGGGATCGCCGGTAGGGGTGATCAGCGCGGCGATGATCACCACGGCGACGATAGCGAAGCGCCGGTACTTCCCCAGTTGCGCGGCGGTAACCACGCCCATGAAGGCCAGCACATAGATGATCACCGGAAGTTCGAAGACGATGCCGTTGATCAGCAACAGCACGGTGATGGTGCCAAGAAAGTTCGCCAGGGAGGGCTGGGTCTGGATCAGTTCGGAGGAGGAAAAGCCGATCAGGAAGCGGATGGCGGTGGGCACGGTAATGAACCAGCCGAAGGCCAGCCCGGCCAGGAAGAAGAACATCACGAAGGGCAGGGCGGTGAAGAGGATGCGCCGCTCTTTGTCGGTCAGACCGGGGACGATGAAAGCCAGCAACTGGTAGACGATCACCGGCATGCCGATAATCACCCCCACGGTGAGGGCCACGGTCATATAGCTGGTAAAGGCCTCGGCGGTGCCAACGGCCTGCACCGGAGCGTAGCGTTCGTTGATCGGCGCGAAGGTGGCGATGAGGATGTCAACCAGGCGCACCGGGCCTTCGGGCAGCACGAGAATCACGCCGACGACCACACCGACGATCACGCCGATGGCGGCCCGCACCAGCCGCATGCGCAGCTCGATCAGATGCTCGATAAGGGTCATGCTCCGACCCTCGTCGGGTCCCGACGCATTGGGGGCGGTATGGCGAAGTTCCTGGGCAGTCACCGCGACAAGGTCTCCTGGGAAGGTTCCCGATTCGGGGTCCAGTCAACGCCAATGACGCCGCGCTCGCGCAATTCGCCGACCAGGGCTTGCAGCTGGCTGCTGAGGGCCTGGATCTGGCGCAGCAGTTCCTCACGTTCGTCGGCGGAGAGAGTGGCGGGCGGCGCTTCGGATGGTGGGGCGGCCGGCGTCCCATTGAGCGCGGGCGGGTCATCGTAGTCAGGCAGATCGTGCAGGCGAGCGCGGCGCTCGGCGAGGTACCGCGCCCGTTCGTCCACCGGTTGCAGGACGCCGGTCGGCTCGGTGCCGGGGATACGATAGGGGCTTGCCGTGGCCGGCACCGCCTGGGGGGCGGGTTGGGGCGTGAGGGTTGGCGGGGCGGGCGGTTCGGCGACGGGCGCGCCCGCGTCCGCCGGGGTCGCAGGGGCGGCGGGGCCGTCGGGCGCGGCGGGCGGAGCAGCAGCCCCGCCGTTGTCCAGCCCCGGCGCGGAAGCGTCGGCAGTGCCGGTGTCCGGGGAAGCCGCAGGCGTCTCACCGGGGTTTGCCGGCGTGGTCGGGGCGGCCTGCGGAGGCCGGAGGTCGGCGTCGAGTTGCAGATTGAGCATGGGCCGCAGCTCGCTGCGGAGTTTTTCGACATCTTGCGACACATCGAGCTGGTTGCGGGTGCGGAGCAACTCATCGCGGAGGCTGGCGATCTCGCGTTCGAACTCGCTGCGCACGTCGTTGATCAGGCGCAATTCGGGCGACTGCTGCTGCCAGGCGAGGAAGCGCGCGACCTGCTTGCCGATGAAGCGCCCCACTTCGGGCAGCCGTTCCGGCCCGAAGACGACCAGCGCCAGCGCGGCGATCAGCAAGAACTCGAAGATGTGGATGTTGAATATCTCCATTGCGTTCCCGGCGGTTCAGCGATGCGCCGCTTTCATCTTACCACGTTCCCGCGCATTGTGGGACGGCTGCCGCAGGGCTTGAGCAACGTCCGTCTTCGATGGCGGGGTCTCGGGTGGCTGTGCTGACCTGCCCCCTCCCCAGCCCTCCCCCGCCGGGGGGAGGGAGTCCGGCTCCTCCCCCCCGGCGGGGGGAGGTTGGGAGGGGGGCTGCGACCCCATATGCGCTAACGTGAATATAGGCTGCTGGAGCAGGGATGTGGGAAAACCCGGTTTCCCCACGCCCCTGCCCGCGGGAGGGCCTGGCCCTCACGCAGGGGGATGGGG
>DAOTYR010000172.1:0-3810 GCA_034434655.1 Chloroflexaceae bacterium | reverse complement strand
AGGCCCGCCAGTTGAGATGAGAGGAAGCCCCATGGAGCACCGCGTAGGCTACAAGGTCTACTATGAAGACACGGACAGTCTCGGGGTCGTCTACTACGCCAACTACCTGAAGTATCTGGAGCGGGGCCGGACGGAGTACGTCGGCTCGCGCGGGCGACCGATCCAGGAGTGGAACCGGGACGGATACTACTTCGTGGTCTACGAGGTACAGATGCGCTTCCGGCGCTCGGCGGCCCTGGGCGATGTCGTCGAAGTGGTTTCCACCTTTCAGCGCACGTCGGCCTATCGCGGGCGCTTCTCCCAGCGCATCGAGTGCCGGGGCGAGGTCCTGGTCGAAGCCGAGGTGGATGTGGTCTGCGTGGACCCGCAGCAGCAACTGCGGGAGTTCCCGCCCCTCTGAGACATGGGGAAACCCGGTTTCCCCATACCCTGCCCATGCGCGGGTCTCGGCGGTCGCGGTCCTCCCAGGAGCCTCCTTCCCACCTCTGGACAGACATTCTTCTTCTACCGAAGGACACACACCTCATGGAAAAACTACACGACAAAGCCGCCCTGATCACCGGCGGCGGCGGTGGCATCGGGCGCGCCACGGCCCTGGCCTTCGCCCGGGCCGGCGCCCGCCTCATGCTCGGCGATCTCGACCTGGCGGCGGCAGAAGAGACCGCCCGGCAGGTCGTCGCGGCCGGAGGCGAGGCCCACGCGATGCGCTGCGACGTCTCGCGTCCCGAGGAGGCCGAGGCGCTGGTGCGCGAGGCGGTGGCGCGCCTGGGCCGCCTCGACTACGCGGTCAACAACGCCGGCATCGAAGCCTCGCAGGAGAGCACCGCGCGCCTGCCGGTCGAGACCTGGGAGCGCACCATCGCCATTAACCTGAGCGGAGTCTTCTACTGCATGCGCGCCGAACTGGCGGCTATGCGCGCCAGCGGCGGCGTGATCGTCAACATCGCCTCGGTGCTGGGGCTGGTCGGTTTCGCCGGCGCCGCCGCCTACGTGGCCGCCAAGCACGGCGTGATCGGCCTGACGAAGGTCGCCGCGATCGAGTTCGCCGCCCGTGGCATTCGGGTCAATGCCGTATGCCCGGGTTTTGTCGAGACGCCCATGCTCGAGCGTGTCGGCGTCACCAGTGATCCCGACCGGCGCGCGCAGATCGAGGGACTGCACCCAATCAATCGCCTTGGCCGCCCCGAGGAGATTGCCGGGGCGGTGCTCTACCTCTGCTCCGATGCTGCGTCATTTGTCACCGGGCATGCCCTGGTGGTGGATGGGGGCTACACAGCGCGGTAACGCCGCTCTACCTCGCGCAGCGCGGCGAGTAACTCGAGCGAGGCCGCCATCTCATCGGGATGGTTCGAGACGCTTTCGACGTTGATCCCCAGGGGCAGGCGCCGGGCGACCTCCTGCTCCAGAATGGCCCGCAGATGGTCGCAACACATCTGGATGGAACGCCGAAACGGCGCCGGGTCGGCGAGGATGGCGCGTTCCGTCTCGGGGGTGATCGCCACGCCCAGCCAGCGGAGGAACTCCGCCGTCTTTGGGCGGCCACAGGGCGCGAAGGTCAACACAATGCGTTTTGGGGCCGCCCCTTCGCGGGCGCAGGCGGCGAGGTAATCGTTGAGCAGGCGGATCGTCGGCTCGCTCTGATAGACGATCTGCGAGATGAAGTAGTCGCAGCCGGCGGCGGCTTTGTGCAGCAGGCGCAGACTCTCATCGTAGGCCGGCGAATGGCGCTCGGCGATCACCACGCCGCCCAGCGGCGGCGCGCCGGGCAACCGCTTCGCCAGGCGCAGCGCCCGGTCAACCGCCAGCGCGCCGGGGGGTGGCGTGGGCGTCGCCGCCCCCACCAGGGAGAGAGCGGCGACCTGATAGTGTCGTACCGTTTCATCGAGCCAGGCCAGCCAGCCGCCCTCATCAAACGCGGTCACACACTTGTAACTGATGGCAGGCAAACCGGTCAGCGCCTGGAGCCGGCAGGCATGCGCCCGCGGGTCGCCGGCAGGGAAAAAGGGGAACGGACGCGGCTCGCTGGTGCGGCCACTTTCGTCCTGCACATCATAGACGACCACACCATCGAGGGGCAGATCGGCCAGGGATCGCGCCAGTCGCCCGGCAAGCTCGGCGCTCCGCTCGGGCGGCGCGTCGGCGCGGGGCGGCGTGGTCCCGTAGAGCACCAGGAAGCGCCGCGGATCACCCAGCCGGTCGCGGAAGGATGCGATGGTGTCCATCGAACGGATGCGTCCCTAACGTGAACATAAGCTCTCGGAGAAGGGTGTAGGGAAACCGGGTTTCCCCACGCCCCGCCCCGCAGGGGCATGGGGAAACCCGGTTTCCCCATGCCCCCACCCGCGGGAGGGTCTGGGAGGGCGCAGCCCTCCCAGGAACAACCGTATGTTCATCGCGGCGTTGTGCGGCGGAGCCGCATGGACGGCTGCTGTGAAAATAGGCCCCGGGGAGGGGGATGGGGAAACCGGGTTTCCCCATCCCCCTCCCTGCGGGAGGGTGGCGAAACCTTCCCCAGTATACCCTTTTTTGTCGAGGTGTTGTGCAGCGTCCGTGAGGAGCCGGGCACATGCATCAGAGTGCCGCGCTCCTCCGTGCTATACTATGCATGCGCGCCTCCGTCGGGCGGCGCCCCGCTCCTGCGCGGACCCTTACCGCGCAGCGGTTGCCTGACAGCCCTGCGACCAAGAGACGACGATGGGAGAGTCTTCCCGCGAGTCAAAGACGATTCTCCGGCCGTTGCTGATGATGGCGGCCGTGGTGCTGCTGCTTGGCGCGATGCGCCTGGCCGCGCCCATCCTCAACCCGGTGCTGCTGGCCCTGGTGATCACCCTGCTGTGTAACCCGATCTACCTCTGGCTTCAGCGGCGCGGCCTGCCGGCCTGGAGCGCCCTGCTGCTCATGATCGGCGGCTTTCTGACCACCGCGGCCGTCCTCGGGTCGCTGATCGGCATCTCCGTCAGCCGGGCCACCGCGCGCCTTTCGGTCTACCAGTCCTTGCTGGCCGAGCAGGAACGCGCCCTGCGGGCCTGGCTCGCCGGCCATGGCCTGATTGAAGGCGACCTGCAACTCTTCGGTTTGCTCAATAGCGCCAATTTGACCGGGGTGCTGGGCTTCATTCTGACCGGTATAGGGAACGTGCTGGGCAACGCCCTGCTGGTCGTCGTCCTGGTGATCTTCTTCCTGGTCGAACTGCCGCTCTTCCGGCGTCGCTTTCAAAACGCTCTGGGCGAGAATAGCCAGCTTCTCCAGAGCCTGACGTCTTTTGGCGGCAGTGTGGTGCGCTACTTCATTATTCGTACCTATATTAACCTGGCGGTCGCCGTCGGCTCGACGGTCGGGTTGATACTCCTGCAAGTGCCCTTCGCCATCCTCTGGGGCATCCTGATCTTTGTGTTTGGCTTCATTCCGTACATTGGCATCCCCATCGCCATGGTGCCCGCCGTGCTCCTGGCCCTCGCCGAGCATGGTTTCCTGCGCGCCGGCCTGGTGATCCTGGTGATTACCCTGGTCAATAGCGCTTTCGAGAACCTGGTGGCTCCGACGCTCATTGGCCACCAGTTGCGCCTCTCGCCAGCCGTGGTGTTCGTTTCGTTCTTTTTCTGGACCTGGCTCCTCGGTCCGCCGGGAACCTTTCTCTCCATGCCCATTACGGTGCTGGTAACGGTGATCCTCGATAACTATGAGGAAACGCGCTGGCTGGCGCGCCTGATGGGCGCCGAGTCGATCGAGGCGCTCAGCGAGGCGGCCCCCAGGTCGGCGGTCGCCGAGGCATCCCCCTCTCAGCACCTCCCGGAAACATGAGACGCTCCC
>DAOTYR010000171.1:0-5087 GCA_034434655.1 Chloroflexaceae bacterium | reverse complement strand
CCTCCCAGACCCTCCCGCGGGTGGGGGCATGGGGAAACCCGGTTTCCCCATGCCCCTGCGGGGCGGGGGCGTGGGGAAACCCGGTTTCCCCACACCCTCTTCGAGAGCCTATGTTCACGTTAGCCGTCCATGCGGCTCGCGCCGCATACGAACAGGATGAACATAGGTTCTTCTTGGGAGGGCTGCGCCTTCCCAAACCCTCCCGCCGGGTGGGGTATGGGGGAACCCCGGGTTCCCCACACCCCTCCGGGAGGGCCAGACCCTCACCTTCCCGCGGGCGGCAGGATGGGGAACTCCGGGTTCCCCACACCCCTGTGGGAGGGCCAGTCCCTCCCACCGGGCGGGAAGATGGGGAACCCCGGGTTCCCCACCCCCCTGCGTTGAGGGCCAGGCCCTCCCAAACCCTCCCGCGGGCGGGGGGATGGGGGAACCAGGTTCCCCCATCCCCCTACTTGAGGTCCAGGCCCTCCCGCCAGCGGGGGCGTGGGGAACCCCGGTTTCCCCACACCCCTGCTCCAGGGGATAAGCGGGGAAACTGGATTTCCCCAAACGGGTGTGGCGTAATGTCTTGCACACTCACCTCCGAACATCTCTTTCTTGAAGAAAACACATGCGTATTCTCATCGTCAGCACCTACGGCTTCGACCCCGCCTTCCCGAGCCGCCCCGAGCAACTCCAGGCCCGGGCGCTGGCGGCGCGCGGTCACGCCGTCGTGGCCCACGAGTACCTCGACCCCCGCTACCCCGGGCAGTCCCACCGGCACGAATGGCTGCCCGGCGGCGTGCCCGTGCATCGCGCGGCGACGCTGGGCTTTGTTGCCCCCGAGGCGCTGCTGCGCCTGCTGAGGGCGGATCGGCCCGAGGTGATCCACCTGCACCACCTGCGCAACCTGCTCGGCTTCCAGACGGTGCTGGCCGCGCGGCGGCTGGGCATCCCCACCGTGCTCACCGTCCACGGCCTGTTGCACGATGGTGACCTGGTGGCCGACCGCGAGCGGCCCCTGGAGGCCCCGCTGCGCTACCACAATCTGCTCACCACGCCGGGCCGGCTGGCGGCGCGCCTCGCCCGTGGCGCGCACCCGCGCCGCGCCGCGCGCAACTACCTTATTCACGCTCCCCTGCTCCGGGTTGACCACGTCGTGGCCCTGTCGCGCGCCGAGCGGGATCTGCTGGCGCGTCTCGGGGTTGACCCGCTGCGTATCAGCGTGCTGCCCAACGCGGTCGATCTGCGCGCCTACGCGGACGAGCCGCCGCCGGTGGGCGCGCGCGGGCCGCTGGTGCTGTTCATCGGGCAACTGGTGCCGCGCAAGGGCTTCGACCTGCTGGCGCGGGCCATGCCCCTGGTGGCGCGGGCCGTGCCCGAGGCGCGCTTCATCTTCGTGAGCCACAATCGCAGCGGCGAACCCGAGTTGCGCCGTATCGTCGCGGAGGGTGGCGTGGCCGGGCGGCTGGCGATCGTAGGGCCGGTGAGCGAGGCGGAGAAGATCGGCCTGTTGCGCGAGGCCGCCGTCATGGCCGCGCCGAGCCGCTACGAAGGCTTCGGCATCCCCCTGATCGAGGCCCTGGCCGCCGGGGCGCCGGTCGTCACTACCGATGTGGTCGCCGGCAACGAGATCATCGATCACGAACGCACCGGTCTGCTCGTGCCCTATGGCGACGTGGAGGCGCTGGCGGCGGCGATCATCCGCCTGCTGCGCGATCGGCCCCTGGGCGCGCGCCTGGCCGCCGCCGGGCGCCCTGAAGCCTTCGCCCGTTACGGCGCCGGGACCCTGGCCGTCCAGCTCGAAGCCCTCTACGACCGGCTGGTCGCCCGGCGCGAGTTGCAGCAGGTGTCGGAAGCATGCTAGCCAGGGCCTTCGTCCCGGCCGTCAGAGACCAGCATGTGCGGCGACGGTACACAGAGGTCTATAATGGGGTCAGTCCTATAACGAGACTTCTGCCCGGAGGGGAGGCTCGGAGCGGCTCCGCACCCCTGAAAACCCCTGGGAAATCCTGCGGGAGCCGCCGTTCTCCGCTACTCCCGTTGAGACCAGGCCTTGTTGTAGTACTGGATGCTGATTCCGAGGTGCTGCGATGACCTGCGACATCCCCCTTGCTCCGCCAGATGATCCGGTGCTTGCAGAGGTGGTACGACGCCTTGGCGATACCTATCAGCCAGAGCAGATCTTTCTCTTTGGATCACGAGCGCGTGGCGATGTGAAACCGGACAGTGATTATGACGTGATGGTGATCGTAAAGGATGATGCGCCGCCTGAGCGCCGTAGCAGCCGTCTGGCTTATCAAGCCCTTCGTGGCACCGGAACAGCCGTAGATGTACTGGTTTGGACGCGAAAGATGTTTGATGAACGTCTGCATCTGCCTGCGTCGCTTCCGGCAACAGTTATTCGCGAAGGGAAATTGATCTATGCAAGACGATCCGATACTCTTGATTGATGTGCGTGCCTGGTTGACGAAAGCCATGAACGACTTACGTGGCGTAGACGTCGATCTCGCCGCGAACCCTCCATTGCTAGAAGATGCGCTGTTTCATTGCCAGCAGGTCGTTGAGAAGTCGTTTAAGGCGTTTCTTACGTATCATAATGAGCCATTTCGTCGCACTCACAGTTTGGAGGAGACCGGTGAGGCGTGCCTGCGATACGATGCGACTCTTAAACCGCTCGTTGATGAGGCTGTGCCGCTGAGCCAGTATGCCTGGATGTACCGTTATCCAGGTCATCCCGCTGTTCCTTCGGTCGAAGAGGTTCTTCTGGCCCGTGATTGTGCCCAACGTGTGTATCAGGCCATTCTTGATCGTCTTCCTGCTCGGGTGCATCCTGAACCTTGAGACGCGCCATCTCAACCTCGTCGGTCCCTCGCTCCCCCCTCGCTGCCGTGGCGCCCCTGGAAGGGTGGCGCTGGCGTCTCGGCGTGCTGCTGGGGTACCTGCTGCTGGGTGTGCTCTTCACCTGGCCCCTGGCTCTGCATCTGGGCGAGAGCGTCATCCAGAAGGGCGACCTGCCGGTGGATGCCGCCCAGGGGGTGTGGAACCTCTGGTGGGCCCGTAGCGCGCTCCTGGCCGGCGAGAATCCCTTCCTTACCCGGATGCTGTTCCATCCGGCCACCCTCAACCTGCTGTACCAGACCCTGAGCCTGCCCAATGCGCTGCTGGCGCTGCCGGTGTTGCTCCTGGCCGGGCCGGTGGCGGCGTTCAATAGCGTGGCACTGCTCTCATTCGGCCTGGGGGGGTACTGGATCTATCGCCTGGCCCGCGCCTTCACGCTCGACCGCTTCGCGGCCCTGGCGGCGGGCTTCGTCTTCGTCTTCACCCCCTACCACGCGCAGCGGGTGTGGAGCGGGCCGCTGGAACTGATCGCCACCCACTGGCTGGCGCTCTACGCCCTGCTGCTGGCGCGCGCCCTGGCCCGGCGCGGGCCAGCCAGCGTGGCCGGCGCGGCCCTGGCCCTCGTCGTCGTCACCCTGGCCAGCCAGTACTACGGCCTCTATGCCGCCGTCTACACGGTCTTCTATGTGATCCTCGCCGCCCTGCTCGCGCCGCGCGAGGCGCGCTGGCCCACCTTCCTGAGCGGCGCGGGCATCGGCGCGCTGTGGGTGGCTCTGCTGCTCCCGCTGGTGATCTGGGCCGGCGGGCTGGGCGCGGCGGTGCTGGAAGACTGGTACGCGCGCCAGGTCTACCATTCGGTGGCGCTGGTGGATCTGGCAGTTCCAAATGTGCGCCACCCCCTCTGGGGCGCCGCCGCCGAGGCCTGGCTGGGCCAGCGCCACCCCTTCGGCCTGGAAGGCGGCGCGGGGATGGGGCTGGGGGTGGCGATCCTCATCGGAGTGGCCCTCTGGCGGAGCCGGGGCCGGGCCTGGCCCTGGGCGCTGCTGGCCCTGCTGATGCTGCTGCTGGCGATGGGGCCGCAACTGCGCCTCACGGCCGCCGAAAGCCCCGTGCCGGGGCCATTCCTGCTCCTCGACCTCTTCGCTCCCTTCCGCAACAGCAGCCGCCCGGCAATCTTCGTGGCCATCATGCTCATCCCCGTCGCCGTCCTGGTCGCCCTGGGCATGGCCGCCCTGCGCCCGCCGGCGACCGAACGCGGCGCCATGGGCGCCGTTCGCTGGGGGCCCGTCCTGGCGGCGCTGGTGGTCATCGAGAGCCTGGTGGCGCCCTGGCCGCTGATGCGCCTGCGCGCCGCGCCGGAAAGTCTGGCCCTCAACGCCGATCCGACGCCGGGCGCGGTGCTCGATCTGCCGCCCCGCCTCAACGACAGTGTGGGCCTGCTCAACCAGATCTGCCACGGCCGGCCGATCATGGGCGGCTACCTGGCCCGCATCCCCTTCTACCCCATCGTCGCGGCTTCCTCGGCGACCCGCGGGTTGTGGCTGGCCGCCGAACCGCTCCCCGACATCGTGCCCCGCGACCCTGCCGCCGAGCTGGCCAGCCTGGGCACGCGCTTCGTCGTGCTGGATCTCACCCAACTCCCGCGCGCGGACCAGCGCCGGCTGCGCGAGCAACTCGCTGTTCCCGGCATCAGCCGCTTCAGCGCCAGCGACAGGCGCGAGATCTACGCGGTGGACCCGGCGGCGGCCCGGCCGGTGGCGGTGCTGGGCGCCGGTTGGTACGAAGCTGAGCGCGAGGGGGCGCGGCGTTGGCGCTGGATAGGCGAGGAGGCCGAGGTGCTCCTGCTGGCGCGGGAGCGGTCGGTCGTCATGCTGAGTTGGCGCGCCACGGCCTACGGCGCGCCGCGACCCTTGCGTGTCCGGCTGGGCGATCGGCGCCTGATCGAGGTCGGCGTGCCCGCCGCCCCCTATGACCGGACCGTCGTCCTGCGCCTGATCCTCCCCCCCGGCCAGACGACGCTGACCCTGGAGAGCCGGGCGGAGAACGTGGCCGATGGCCGGCGCCTGAGCCTCTCGCTCAGCGAGGTGCGCCTCACTGCGCTGCCCGTCAGTGCGGCGTGGGCCGCCGCCGATCCCCTGGACATCCCGCCGACGCGCCCGGCGATCAGCGCGCCGCCGTGCCGGTGAGTCGTGGATGCGGCAGGCGCGGCCCTTCGTGATCCCCTGGTTCCGCCCCCGGCGGGCGCGCGCCCTGGCGCAGCCAGCAGG
>DAOTYR010000170.1:0-4400 GCA_034434655.1 Chloroflexaceae bacterium | reverse complement strand
CTTATACCATTTCCTGTTGAACATTCCGCATTCGTCGAAGTGCTGGATCGCACGGTGACGCCCTGCAAGGCAATCCACAATCCAACATCGGCAATCCAAAATGGTATTAGCCCCACGGCCAGCCCGGTATACCGGATTCATTTCTCAAAGACCATAAGCCGTCCATGCGGCTCCGCCACACCCGGACGGGATGAAAATAATTCTTGGGAGGGCGTAGCCCTCCCAAACCCTCCCGCGGGTGGAGGTACGGGGAAACCTGGTTTCCCCATACCCCTGCTTGAGGGCCAGGCCCTCCCGCGGGCAGGGGCGTGGGGAAACCTGGTTTCCCCACATCCCTGCTTCAGCAGCCTATGTTCACGTTAGGGGCAGGGTCAGGGTGAAGGTGCTGCCCTTGCCCGGGCCGGCGCTCTCGGCCGTCAACTCGCCGCCCATGGCCCAGGCCAGGTGCCGGGCGATGGTCAGCCCGATACCGCTGCCGCCGCTGGCGCGCGAACGCGAGCGATCGACGCGGTAGAAGCGCTCGAAGATGTAGGGCAGTTCTTCGGGGGGGATGCCGATCCCTGTGTCAATCACCTCGACGCGGGCCATGGCGCCCTCAACCCCCAGGCGCACGGTGATGCAGCCGCCTTCGGGGGTGTAGCGAATGGCGTTGCCCACCAGGTTCAGCAGGATCTGCGCCAGGCGATCGGGATCGGCGCGGACGATCAGCGAGGGCGTCTCGGGGAGGACGGTCAGTTCGAGGCAGTTGGTGATCGTCTGCGGGCGCACCTGGTTGACCACCCGCCGGGCGATTTCCACCAGGTCCACCCCGGCCAGCCGCAGGCTCACCTGGCCGGCCTCGACGTGGGAGAGGGTCTGGAGGTCGTCAATCAGGCGGCGCATGCGGCGCACCTCGTGCTGCATATCGCCAAGTACGGCCGGTTCAGGCGCGAAGACGCCGTCAATCAATCCCTCCAGGTAGCCTTCGATACCGGTGAGGGGCGTGCGCAGTTCGTGGGCCACGTTGCCGATCAGCGTCACGCGCTGCTGCTCCACCCGCTCCAGGCTCTCGGCCATCTGGTTGAAGCTGGTGGCGACGATCGCCAGTTCATCGCTGGCGGGCACGGCCACGCGCTCATCGTAGCGGCCCTCGGCGATGCGCTGGCTGCTGCGGGCGATTTCGTTCAACGGGCGGAGGATCTGGCGCAGGAGCAGCACACTGGTGGTCAACCCCACCACCGCCGCGGCGGCCCCGGCGGCCAGGAGGGCCTGGGCGGTGGCCTTGCGGAAGCTGGCGAGCAGGGCCGCTTCGAGCGCGACGCGATCGGCCATCGGGACGCCCTCGAGCCGGGCGCGCAGATCGGCGGCGAAGATCCCGCTGCCCAGGCGATCGGCGGCGACGGCCAGCACCACCACGCCCACCACCACCACCAGCATCTGGGCGGCGATGAGCTGCCAGCGCAGTTGCGCGAGCGCCCTCATAGCCGCTCGTCCACGAAGCGATAGCCGACGCCACGCACGGTCACGATCAGCGTCGCGCCGGTGGCGGCCTCCAGCTTGCGCCGCACCTGGCCGACATACACATCAACCACCCGATCGGTGCCGTAAAAATCGGCGCCCCAGACCAGATCGATCAACTGCTCGCGGCTGAGGGCGCGGTTGGGATGGCGCGCCAGCGCCAGCAGCACATCGAACTCGGTGGGGCTCAACTCGAGCGTCTGGCCGTTGGCCTGCGCCTCACGGGCATCGGGGTCAATCGTCAGGTGGCGGAAGCGCAGGCGGTTGTCGCGGGCCGGGGCGCCGCGGCGCCGCCGCAGGATGGCCTCGACGCGGGCCACCAGCTCGCGGGGACTGAAGGGCTTGGTCAGGTAATCATCGGCGCCGATGCGCAGGCCGGCCACGCGGTCGGCCTCTTCGCTCCGCGCCGTGAGCATCAGAATGAAGACATCCGAACGCTCGCGGAGGCGCGCGGCAACCTCCATGCCGTCCATACCCGGCAGGTTCAGATCGAGGAGGATCAGATCCGGCGGATCGGCCTCGGCCAGCCGCAACGCATCGGCGCCATTATCCACGCAGACCACGCGAAACCCGGCCTGCTCCAGGTAGGCCCTGGCGATCGTCCGAATACTGGCCTCGTCATCAACGACCAGGATCGCGCCCGTGTTACTCATGGGCGTATTATATACTCATCTGGCGCGGGGCGCAGGGCGAGCGAGAGCGGCCCGCCCGCGGCCTTCCGCTCATCCTGGCGCGCCTGAATGGCCATAACGGTCGCTGCCGCTCGCGGCGCGGCGCCCACGGGCGGGATGTGATTATTTCGAACTAGCCACGCTTCATCGGCAGGCCGGCGCGGGCCCATGCCAGCATGCCCCCGGTGAGGTTGGTCACGTCACTGAAGCCCTGGCGGGCCAGTTGCTCGGCGGCGACGCCGCTGCGGTTGCCCGAGCGGCAGATGCAGATGATCGGGGTATCGCGGGGCAGTTCGTCGAGGCGCAGCGCGAGCGCGGGCAAAGGCAGCAGGTGCGCGCCGACGATGTGCCCGTCGTAGGCGTACTCATCGGCCGAGCGCACGTCGAGCAAGAAGAGGCGCTCGCCGGCATCGAGACGGCGTTTCAGTTCCGGCACGGTGATCGTCGCGATGGAACTGGCGGCAGCGCGACCACCAAAGAGACTTCGCAGCATGATGTAACGCTCCTGACAATTGTTTGCGTTGGATGGCACAAATTTCAACGTTCCGGCGCATATGGTAGCGCGCCAACGTAAGGCGCGCGCGAGCGTTTCGTAAGGGTTTGGTAAGACCATGGACAGGCGATGAAGGGAGCATTCCGCGCGGTAGCGGGCTTGCTTCCCCACCAACCACCCCGGCGGCCATACGCGAGCCAGGCGCCCGGCGGGCGGGGGCGTGGGGAAACCCGGTTTCCCCATACCCCTCGCCGAGGGCGTATGTTCACGTTAGCCATCGTTTCGGAGTTTCGTCTGTAGGGAGCAACCATGCAGCAACACATCATCATCATCGGCGCGGGCTTCGGCGGTCTCAGCGCGGCCATTCGCCTCGCCGCCCGCGGTCACCGCGTCGAGATCTTCGAGAAAGCCGATCAACCAGGCGGAAAAGCCTACGTCATCGAGCGCAACGGCTATCGCTTCGATGCCGGCCCCACCGTGATCACCGCGCCGTTTATGTTCGACGACCTGTGGCGCGTCGCCGGACGCTGCCGCGAGGACTATTTCGAACTACGGCCCTGCCAGCCCTACTATCGCCTCTTCAACAAAGATGGCAAGCATTTTGACTACTCGGGCGACGAGGAGGCCATCGCCCAGGAGATCGCCCGCTTCAACCCCGCCGATGTCGAGGGCTACCGCCGCTTTATGGCCAGCACCCGGCCGATTTTCGAGAAAGGCTTTCTGGAACTGGCCGATAAGCCCTTCCTGAACATCGGCGACATGCTCCGCGTGGCCCCCGACCTGATGCGCCTCCAGTCCTACCTGAGCACCTACCGCTACGTGTCGCGCTTCATCAGCGACGATTTTCTGCGCCGCTGCTTCTCCTTCCACCCGCTGTTCATCGGCGGCAACCCCTTCGATGCTTCGTCAATCTACGCCATGGTGCACTACCTGGAGCGGGAGTGGGGCATCCACTACGCCGTCGGCGGCACGGGGGCGATCGTGCGGGCGATGGCCCGGCTCTTTACCGAACTGGGCGGCATGCTGCACCTGAACAGCCCGGTGCGCGAGATCGTCATCGAGGGGCGGCGGGTGATCGGCGTGCGCCTCGCCGACGGCATTGTGCGCCGCGCCGATGCCGTGGTCTCCAACGCCGACGTTGCCTACACCTACAGCAACCTGGTCTCGCCCCGGCACCGGCGCTATTTTACCGACCGGCGCCTGAGAAGCAAGAAGTACAGCATGTCGCTGGTGGTGATCTACCTCGGCACGCGCCGGCGCTACGACGATGGCTCGCTGCTGCGCCACAACATCATTTTCGGCGAACGCTACCAGGGCCTGCTGGAGGATATTTTCCACCACAAGCGGCTGGCCGATGATTTCTCGCTCTACGTGCACATCCCGTCGCTCAACGACCCCTCGTTCGCCCCGGAGGGCGGCGAGTCGTTCTATGTGCTCTCGCCGGTGCCGCACCTGGGCGCGGGCATTGACTGGTCGGTCGCGGCGCGGCCCTATCGCGACGCGATCGTGCACTTCCTCGAGGAGCGCTACATGCCCGGCCTGAGCAAGAACATCGTGGTTGAGACGATGGTTGACCCGCGCCACTTCGCCCGCCAGCAGAACGCCTTCCTCGGCTCGGCCTTCTCCCTCGAGCCGATCCTGACCCAGTCGGCCTGGTTCCGGCCCCACAACCGCTCAGAGGAGTTCGAAAACCTCTACTTCGTGGGCGCGGGCACCCATCCCGGCGCGGGCATCCCCGG
>DAOTYR010000169.1:0-4340 GCA_034434655.1 Chloroflexaceae bacterium | reverse complement strand
CCGCAGCGCGGCGACCGTCCGCGGGCCGGGCCAGGTGAGCAGCGTCCCGTCGCAGAACGCGATCCGCCCCTCGCGCACCGCGGGTACATCGGCGTAGGGGGCGAAGGCCTCAAGGTCACGCTCACCAAAGGGATACGGCTCGCTCGGCAGCAGGATCACCTCTGGACGCAGGGCCATAAATGTGTCAAGGCTCGCGCGCGGGTAGCGGCCGGGCAGGCGTAGCGCGCAGTTGGCGGCGCCGCCGAGCCGCAGCAGATCGCCGGCATAGGTCTCGGCGCCGACCGCCATCCACGGATCGCGCCAGATAAAGGCGATCGTCGGGCATGGCGTGGCGGGCAGGGCGCGCTCCGCCGCGCCAATCGCTGCGCGCAGGTCGTCCAGCGCGGGAGCGGCCTGCCCGGCCGCCCCCAGGGTCTGGGCCAGGCGCTCGAGTTGCTCCGGCACATCGGCTACGCTGCGAATGGCGGTTACGTACACCTGAATGCCGGCGGCGGCGAGCGCCAGAACATCGCGTTCGCGGTTCTCCTCCTGGTCGGCGATCACCAGGTTGGGTCGCAGGGCGACGATCCGCGCCCGGTCGGGGTTCTTGGTGCCCCGCAGGCGGGGCAATCCGGCCAGCGCCGCCGCAGGCTCGATGCAGTAATCGGTGACGCCAACGACACGCTCCCCCAGGCCCACGCTGAACAGCCATTCGGTCAGACTGGGCACCAGCGAGACGATCCGCTGCGGCGGCCCGTTGAGTTCGAGCCGCCGCCCAAGGGCATCGGTCAGCACGACTGGCTCCTCCTTACATGTTGCGAGGGGCGCGAGGTGGCTGCGCCTCTCCGTTCCGCCTGCGGCGGCAGACACGTTCCGGCTTCGCCAGGGCGCGCGCCGCGGGCGGCACAAGTGAACGGCGCAACCCTCTGCGCCTTCCCCTTTCCCCACCCCCGCGTGCAGGGGCGGCTCCTGCTTGAAGACCGCGCGCAGCCGCGCAGCAGTGAAGTTGCCGCCAATCCCCTCCCCGTGCTATACTGCCGCTGTCGTGACCCGGGCCCAGGAGGTGTGTGTAATATCACGGGACGTAGGCGGTGGAGGGGCGCGGGGAGGCGCAGCCTTCCTGCTTCGCCGCCCGCGGCGGCCAGGCAGCCAGGCCAAACGCCCCCAGCGCGCCCGGCCGCGGGCGGGGAACGAGAAACGACCGGTTCGTGGAGGACCCCAGGCCCTCCACCCCTCCCCACCCGAAGGCGACCGCCTCCCCAGGAACAACCTTGTTTCATCCCGTTCGTGTGCGGCGTAGCCCCGTCTGGGGGCCTGAGGTGAACATAGCCCCTCGGCGAGGGGGCTGGGGAAACCCGGTTTCCCCAGCCTGGGGGGTGTGGGATGGCGTAGCCCTCCCAGGAACAACCTTGTTTCATCCCGTTCGTGTGCGGCGTAGCCGCATAGATAACTGAAATGGTATGAGTACCATCGCCGAAGACGTTGCGCGCCTTATCCCCGAGGCCGACGAATGGCCGCTGCTGCGGGGCATGCTGGTCGGGTTCATTCTCGGCGCGGCGGCGGCTGGACTGGTCGTCCTCGGGCAACGCCTCGCCGAACACCGGGCCGTCCGGATGTACCTCCCTCCTGCTCCACCTGAGCCTCCATCGCCAGCCGATGGTGAAGGCTCACCATTGTAGGCCTGGCGGGTTCCGTGTGGGGCAACCTGTAAAGTTACTTCACCGTGTTGCCCCACGTCCGCGCCTTATTCTTATGCAGTTCTTATAAGCGACGCCCGGTTGAAATGATATACTACATACGAAACTTGCGTCGCTCGTTTTGTTAACCCTACAACGCAACCTGCAGGGGAGGGTCAAAGGGGCTGCAAGCCCCCACCATCCTCTCTGCGACGGAGTCTCGCTATAGTACGAACGGCACAGGACGTACGCGGTGGACGGGGGCGGGGAGATGCGGCCTCTCCGCATTCTCTAGTCCCTACCCACGGCGGCCAGGAGCCGCGGCGAACCGCTGATAGCGCTTCCGCAAATGAAATGGTTCGTGGCGGGCCGCAAGCCCTCCATCCCTCCCCACCGGCAGGCGACCGCGTAACTCCTGTAACTTCAGATAAGTATAAAGGAGAAATAGCAATGCTCTTCTTTGACCCCCTCTACTTCGTATTTGCCCTACCAGCCCTGCTTCTGGCGATGTGGGCGCAGTTTCGCGTCCAGTCGGCCTATCGCAAGTGGTCCCAGGTGCCCAACGCCCAGGGCCTGAATGGCTTCGATGTGGCCCGCGCGCTGATGCAAAACGAGAACCTCTCCCACGTGCAGGTCGAGCGGATTGGCGGTATGCTTACCGACCACTACGATCCCCGCGGCGCGGTGATGCGGCTCTCCGACGGCTCGTTGCAGCCCTCGGTGGCCGCAATGGCCATTGTGGCCCACGAACTCGGGCACGCGGCCCAGGATAAAGAAGGCTACTTCTGGCTGCGGGCGCGCGCCGGCATCGTTGGGATCGCCAATATTGGTTCTAACCTGGGAACCATCCTGTTCTTCATCGGGTTGATGCTGACCGCCTTCGCCAGTGGCACATTCGGCTACACTATTGCGACGGTCGGCTTGATCCTCTTCTCCGCCGCTGTCGCGTTTACCCTGGTCACCCTGCCGGTCGAGTTCAATGCCAGCGCCCGCGCCAGGGAGATGCTGCAGCGCAACGGTCTGGTCACCAACCAGGAAATGAGCGGGGTAAACGCCGTGCTCAACGCCGCTGCCCTGACCTACGTGGCCGCGGCTGCTCAAGCGATCGCTCAACTGCTCTACTTCGCCACCTTGCTTGCAGGACGACGGGAGGACTAAATGGACGAAGATCTGCGCCGCCGGCTGGTCTACGGGTTGCTCAATCTCCTGCTTGGCCTCGCCGCGGCCTGGCTGGCTACCTATCTTACCAATAAGATTCTTGGCGCCATGGACTCGCAAAAGAAACTCGAAGCCTGAATCGCCCGAAGCCGCAGGTCAACCCTGCGGCTTCGAGTTTAAGCCGTGCTTTACCCCTACGTTCCTGTTGGCGGAACAACACCATTGCGGCGCACGCAGCCCCATAGGCACCAACGTAAGCGTGTGGCTCTGTGAAGCTACAGATGGCTTGCCAGAGCGCGATACAGCCCGGGGAGTACAGCCTCTCGACGAGCTTTCTGGGACGATCCTGGGAGCACACAACCGCATGTTGCCGCTTCAGGAAGCTCTCGCCTGTTACGTTCCGCCTATGGGGCGCAACCCTTCGCACCTTCCCCCAACGCTGACCTTGAGAGCAGGAAAAAAACCGGAGCCAGAAAAATGGTTGAACATGGCGATGAGTCCCACCAGTCGGCTGTACGCTGTGTCAGGCGCAATATCCTCTCAACATTCAGACTTTATGCCTTTCACGAACCATCCTCTCTGGTCCCCAAATGACCAGAACGACACCCACAGCAAGGAAAAGCAAAAGGAACAAGTATTGAGTGGCTCGATCCGATCCAAGGGTTGGAAACAGATAGTGTGACAGATTGAACATCGTATGAAACAGCATTGCTGCGAGGATGCTTCCGCGCGTGTTGTTGTATAACCACGTGAACAGAACTGCTACCAGGGTGGTTGAAAGGATTAGCCCCCATATCGGTCTCTGGTAATAGAACTCTTGTCGCGGCATAAAGAACAGTGGTACATGCCAGGCTCCCCATACCAGTCCTATGATGATACTCGAAACAAGGGCATTCCATCTTTTCTGGAGGCGTTCAAGCGCATATCCTCGCCAGCCGAATTCCTCCTGGAGGGGGCCGCCCAGAAGGAGAATGTAGACAAAGGCTATCGGGATTGATCCTGGATTTGCCAGCGCGGTCAATTCAGGAGCTGGCTCCCCAGTGAGTACTGCCAACAAGAGAGCGCCACCAATCAACACAGGGAACAGCAAAAAGATCACAAAGTACCATACTCTTCCAAATCGAACGTCCAGGCCCCTTTTCAACAACTTCTTCGCCCCATCTTTCCCTTCTTCTAGAAAGGTGAATAGAAAAGCTGCAATGAACGGTCCCCAAGCGGCTGGATTGAAGGGGCTTTTCAGAAAGCGTTCAAGACCTGAAGGAACGGACAGTCCTCTGGCAAATAAGGCCACTGGAATCCAAAACATCCATGACCAACCAAAGGTAAGCAGAAAGAACAGCCATACCGTTCGCTTTTCTGTCATTTTTGACACCTACTTTTATCGATGAATGAGAATCGACATCGTATACCAGAGGTGTACCAACTGCTCGATCGCGTCGGCCGGGTGTCCTTCGCGCCGGCCGCGCAGGTAAAGAATGTAGGCAAAGTTCACCGTGTTGCGAGAGGTGATCAGCAGGGGCGGGGTTG
>DAOTYR010000168.1:0-9729 GCA_034434655.1 Chloroflexaceae bacterium | reverse complement strand
GCCGCCATACCGTTGTGGACCAGCGTCTTGCTGCCGGCCTCCCCCTCATCGAGGCCGATGCCTCACAGATCCGCCAGGTGATCCTGAACCTCCTCGTCAACGCCAACGAAGCCCTTGGCGACCAGCCGGGCCAGATCGCGCTGGAGACGGCGGTTGAGGACCTCGATCAGGCCCGGCTCGACACACTGATCGGCGGCGCCGGCCTTGCTTCAGGCCAGTATGTGCGCATGAGCGTGAGCGATACCGGCTGCGGCATGGACGAAGCCACGCGGGCGCGCATGTTCGAGCCGTTCTTCAGCACCAAGTTTGCCGGGCGCGGTCTGGGCCTGGCCGCCTTGCAGGGGATCGTTCGCGGCCATCGCGGCGCCATCGCAGTGTTCAGCGCCCCCGATCAGGGCACGACAGTGCATGTCTACCTGCCGGCAAGCGCCCCGGCGGTTGGATTACCTTCGGCGAGTTAGACATGTTTCAAACGAACGTGACAATCCAGCCTTCAACTCCACAGCTCTACAGCTCTACAGACCAATTCCGTGGAGGTGTGGAGCAACTGTCGAGCTAGAACCAATACCTTTCAACCGACGATTCGCGCATGTTTCTGGAGCGCGTCCTAACGTGAACATGGGGGAACCAGGTTCCCCCCTACCCCGCCCGCGGGAGAGTTTGGGATGGCCCAGCCCTTGCGCAGGGGGATGGGGAAACCCGGTTTCCCCATCCCCCTGCGGGGCGGGGGCGTGGGGAAACCCGGTTTCCCCACACCTCGCTCTGAGGGACTATGTTCACTTAACATCCACGCCATGCAAACCCCCGCCCCGTGCGCTATAATGAACCTGGTTTCGCGGCAACCCCATCCCCGCCGGGATGGTTACCCCTGAACAGGCCATGTCCTTCCGTGTCGAAGCGCCCTACGCTCCCACCGGCGACCAGCCCCAGGCCATCGAAAAGCTCGTCCAGGGCCTGCGCAACGGCTATCGTCATCAGACTCTGCTCGGGGCCACCGGCACCGGGAAGACCTTCGTGATGGCCAACATTTTCGCCCAGATCCAGCGCCCAACCCTGGTCCTCGCCCACAACAAGACCCTCGTCTCCCAGCTCTGGGCCGAGTTCCGCGACTTCCTGCCCGACGCCGCGGTGGAGATGTTTATCTCGTACTATGACGAGTATACCCCCGAGGCCTACGTTCCCTCCAAGGATCTCTACATCGAAAAAGAGGCCCAGATCAATGAAGAGATTGACCGCCTGCGTCACGCCGCCACCCAGGCCCTCTTCACCCGCCGTGACGTGCTCATCGTGGCCTCGGTGTCGGCCATCTACGGCCTCGGTTCGCCCCACGACTACGGCCAGGTGGTCATCTCCGTGCGCCAGGGCGAGATCCGCAACCGTGACAAGCTGCTGCGCCAGTTGATCGACCTGCAGTTCGAGCGGAACGATGTTGACTTCCACCGCGGCGCCTTTCGCGTGCGCGGCGATACCCTCGACATCCTCCCCGCTAACAGCGAGACGGCTGTGCGCATCGAGTTCTGGGGCGATGAGGTCGAACGCATCAGCGAGTTCGACCCCCTGACCGGCGAGATACTCCTTACCCGCGCCGCAGTGGACATCTACCCGGCCAAGCACTTCGTCACCACCAAAGAACAACTCGCCATCGCCATGCGCAGCATCCAGGACGAACTTGGCGAGCGCCTGCGTGAACTGGAGAGCGCCGGCAAGGTCCTCGAAGCCGCCCGGCTCAAGCAGCGCACCATGTACGACCTCGAAATGCTCAGTGAGGTCGGCTACTGCTCGGGCATCGAGAACTACTCCCGCCACATGGACGGGCGCGCCCCCGGCCAGACGCCCTGGACGCTCCTCGACTATTTCCCCGACGATTTTCTGGTCTTTGTTGACGAGAGCCACATCACCCTGCCCCAGGTGCGCGGTATGTACCTGGGCGACCGCCAGCGCAAGCAGACCCTGGTGGACTATGGCTTTCGCCTGCCCTCGGCCCTCGACAATCGCCCGCTGCGCTTCGAGGAGTTCGAGCGGCACCTCTACCAGGTCATCTATGTCTCGGCCACGCCCGGCCCCTACGAGCGCGAGCACAGCGAACAGATCGTCGAACAGATCATCCGCCCCACCGGCCTGCTCGACCCGGTCGTCCACGTGCGTCCCACCCGCGGCCAGGTTGACGACCTGATCGCCGAGGTGCGCCAGCGTGTCGAGCGCAAACAGCGCGTGCTGGTCACCACCCTCACCAAGCGCATGGCCGAGGACCTGGCCGATTACCTGCGCGAAGTCGGCATTCGCACCATGTACCTCCACGCCGACATTGACACCCTCGAACGGGTGGAGATCCTGCGCGACCTGCGCCTGGGCGTGTACGATGTCGTTGTGGGCATCAACCTGCTCCGCGAGGGCCTCGATCTGCCCGAGGTCAGTCTGGTCTGCATCCTCGACGCCGACAAAGAGGGCTACCTGCGTTCCGAGACTTCGCTGATCCAGACGATTGGCCGCGCCGCCCGCCACGTTGACGGCCAGGTGATCATGTACGCCGACAGCGTCACCCCCTCGATGGAGGCCGCTATTCGCGAGACCCGACGCCGCCGCGATATTCAGATGGCCCACAACCTGCGCCACAATATCACCCCGGTGGGCATCTCCAAGCACGTGCGCGATCTCACCGACCGCATCAAGCGCATGGCCGAGGAACGCGCCGCCTACAGCGTTGGCCCCCGCGACGAGACCCCGCGCCCCGTGCTGGCCGAGATCCCGCGCGACGAGGTGAACAAGCTGATCAAGGATCTGGAGAAACAAATGAAGCAGGCCGCCCGCGACCTTCAGTTCGAAAAGGCCGCCAGCCTGCGCGATCAGATCGTCGAACTCAGGAAGACCCTGGCCCTCGACACCTAAGAGGGGTGTGGGGAAACCGGGTTTCCCCACACCCCCGCCCGCGGGCGAAGGTGGGAGGGCGAAGCCCTTCCAGGAAAATCGTTGTATCCCATTGCGGATGCGGGCCGGAGGCCCGCGCACCCAGACCCCGACCCGCGGGAGGGTTTGGGAGGGCAAAGCCCGCAAGCAAGGGATCTGGGGGAAACCAGGTTCCCCCTAGATCCTCCGTCGCCCCGCCAGCGTGATAGAAACCCATGGCAGTTCAGGTCTGGATCGGCGAAAAACCAGAGCATCCCAACGAGCGCCGCGCGATCATGGCTCTGGCCCAGGGCCTGGATCGTCTGGAGGGGCTGTACCTCATCCTGGCCAACTTCAGCGTAGGCGGGCGCACGATTGACCTGGTGATCATCAAGCACGACGCGGTGTTCATTATCGAACTGAAGCAGTGCGACGGGCGGGTGATCGGCAGCGTCAACGGCCCCTGGTTCGTCGAGGGGCGCAACGGCGAACGCAAGCGCCTCAATCCGGGCCGCAAGAACCCCTACAACCAGGTTATCTCCTACTTCCACGCCCTGACCAACTACCTCAACGAGCACCGCAGCGAGTTCCTTCACGCCCAGAAGATCAACGACGTTGATTTTCGCACCTGCAAGCGGGTCGTGGTGATCGCCCCCTCCATCCAGGAAGGCTCGGAGATTGAGCTTGACTGGAAGGTGGAACTGAAGGGCATGGACGAACTGCCGGCTTACGTGATCACCGAGCGCTCCTCGGAAATCGAGTTGACCGATGAAGAGATGCTGGCCATCCCCCGGATGCTCCGCCTGACACCCTGGCAGGAGATTAACACCGTGCTCCGCGGGGTCATCGGCAACCCGGATCTGGCCGCCGACCCGGCTGAAAGCGTTGGCGGGCAGGGAAATGCCGTTGTGGCGGTGGAGGCGGCGCCCCCAGGCGACCCTACCGCGGCCCCCGGCGGCGACGGCGCCCCCACGCCGCCCGCGGGCGCGCCCGACACTGCCGAAGCCGCGCCGCCCCGGGGCCTCTGGCAGCGCGTCCTGATGGCTACGCGCAGCGCCACCGGGCGCCTGGCCCTGGCCATGGCCACGCTGGCCGCCATCCTGGCCCTGGCCCTGCTCCTGCGCCCGACCCGCCTGATCCCCGTCGCCGACGCGCCCCCCGCGCCACTGGTCGAGGTCACCGGCGTGCCCGCCGGCAGCGCCGCCTTTCCCATTGGCGCCTCCGAGCAGGGCTGCCTGTGGGCCGGCTACCAGGTGGTCGCCAAACGCTTCGATAGTGCCAGCGGTAGCTGGCGCAGCATCGCCGAGGGCGGCAGCGCCACCGCCGCGCTGCCAGAGGTGGTGGTGGCCCTCGAACGCATCTCCACATGCGCGGGGAGCGTGCAGCTCACCTGGAGCGTGCAGAACAACTCCGATCGCCCGGTCGAGTTCCCTCTCAATCGTGACAACATCCACATCAGCGACGGTCTCGGCAACGAGTACCTGATCGACGACGACGCCTCCGATCCCCCGGCCATCCGCGTGGCCCCGGGCGCGCAGGAGCGCGGCGTCGCCGTGGTCAACCAGCCACTGAACACCGGCGCTACCACCCTCCAGGTGCGCCTCAAAGATCAGCCCTTCGGCGAGGCCAGTTTCGTCGTCGCTTTGCAACGCTAGACGCAATACTTTTAAGCTGACCACCCCCGCTCCAGCCCTCCCCCGCTGGGGGCAAGCGTGCGGCTCCTCCCCCCAGCGGGGGGAGGTTGGGAGGGGGGCTGAAGCGTCGCGTTCGCTTATTTGACAAGGTTTTGACGCTAGACGCTCATGCGGATGGCGCGCGACGCCACGATGTAAATTGTTATGGGAGGGCGTGGCCCTCACCAACTCTCCCACCGGGGGTGGGGAAACCCGGTTTCCCCACCCCCTGCGCCCGGGCGGCGCCCGCCCACACCCTCCCACCGGGTGAGGAGGACCTGGGGAAACCCGGTTTCCCCAGCCCCTGCTTGCGGGCGGCGCCCGCCCACACCCTCCCACCGGGTGAGGACCTGGGGAAACCCGGTTTTCCCAGCCCCCTGCGCCCGGGCGGCGCCCGCCTACACCCTCCCGCGGGAGGTATGTTCACCTCACGAGCATCACACCCCCTCACCCGCCTCGCCCTCATGGGATGGGTCGCACCCCGCCTGGCGCCGCGCGACCGCCGCGCGCAGCTCCTCTGGCACGGGGATGGTTCGCTCCGTTGCGTAATCGTAGGCCACCTGCACGCTCTGGCCGGTGGCAATCATGGCGCCATCGCCTGCTCGCGCCACCACGTACTCCATTGTGAAGCTCTTCGTGCCAAACAGCATCACCCGCACCCCGATCCCCAGCCGTTCCCCGAAATAGGCCGGCCGTTTGTAACTGATGGTCTGCTCGGCCAGAATGATGCCCATCTCCATCAGCGAGGCCCGGGTGAGATCAAGCAAATAGGCGATCCGCGCGGCCTCCAGATAGGTGGCGTACACTGCGTTATTGACGTGCCCAAAGGCATCGAGATCGCGGAAGCGTACCGTCTCCCAGTGCACAAAGGGATACTCGGCCAGCAGTTGCGGCAGGTCACTCATAAGGCTCCTAACGTGAACATAGGCTGCTGGAGCAGGGGTATGGGGAAACCGGGTTTCCCCACGCCCCCGCCCGCAGGAGACTCGGCCCTCAAGCAGGGGAATGGGGAAACCGGGTTTCCCCATTCCCCCACCCGCGGTTGGGAGGGCTGCGCCCTCCCAGAAAGAACCTGTTTTCATCCCGTCGGGGTGCGGCGCAGCCGCATGGACGGCTGATGGTAAGACGGATCGCGGCGGGCTGCGCCTGCCGCAGCTTCTCCAATCGGTCCGCACAACATACAACGTGTAAACATACGCGCTGGAAACCCTGTTATAATGGCAAACAATTCTCGTGACGCCTGGCACGGTCCGGCGTCGGCACGACTGGCAGTGCGGGAGGGGGCCATGGCGGAGACGAAGGGAACCATTTTCATCATGGACGATGACCTGGCGCTGCAGGCCGTGTTAGAGTACGCCCTGCGCAACGCCGGCTATGACGTCGTCCTGGCGCCCGATGGTCTTGAGGGTCTCCAGATGCTCGAAACCTTCACACCAAGTCTGGTGTTGAGCGATGTGATGATGCCGAACATGGACGGCGTCGAAGTGTTCCAGCGCATCAAAGAGCGCCTCCAGGACGATGGCATTCCGATCATTTTTATGACCGCCTTGAGCCGCAAACCCTGGTTCGCCGACCTGGAGGCGGAAGGCGCGGTGATTATCCAGAAGCCGTTTGACGTTAATCAACTGCTGGAGATGATCAACATCACGCTGCTCTAGGGCGATACCCCACGCGGCCGGTCCACACGCCAACGGGACGCACCAGGGGTTCCTGGGAGGGGGCGCCCTCCTCCTGGACCCGCCCCCCGGCCATTCCTTTACCCTTCGGCGCCGGAACAATAGATGGCCCCCCTCGAGCGTTCCTCGTCCTCACGGCGCAACGCGTCGAACCGCGGTCGCAGCCGCTGGTAGGCGCCGCTCAGATCCTCGGGGATCAGGCGCGTGCCGCCCACGATCGGCAGAAAGTTCGCGTCCCCGTTCCAGCGCGGCACGATGTGCATGTGCAGATGATCGGCAATCCCCGCGCCTGCCGTCCGTCCCAGGTTGATCCCCAGATTGAAGCCGTGCGGAGCGTACTCTGCCTCCAGCACGCCTACGCTGCGGCGGGTCAGGGTGAAGAATTCTCCGGCCGTGGCCGCGTCGAGATTGGCGAGATCGGCGGTGTGGGCATTGGTGACCACCATCAGGTGGCCGGGGTTGTAGGGGTAGAGGTTCAGCACCACGAAACAGAACTGGCCCCGATACAACACCAGATGCTCCGCGTCGGTCTCGGGCGCCGCCGCCGCCATGGCGCAGAAGATGCACCCCCCGTCCGCTTTGCCATCGCCCTGTTTGATGTACTTCATGCGCCAGGGTGTGAATTTGGTTTCCATGCGTTGCTCCTCGTTGAGCGTGTCGGGACCGTGGAGAGGAGTTCTGGGAGCATTGCGCTCTCCCAGACCCTCCCACCGGGGAGGTCTGGGGAAACCTGGTTTCCCCAGATACGTGCTCCAAGAAAGGTTCTTTTTGGGAGGGATACGCCCTCCCAAACCCTCCCACCGGCCGGGGGCATGGGGAAACCAGGTTTCCCCATGCCCCTGCTCTAGCGGCAATCCGTTGCAACGAAGGTGACCACCCCCTCCCCAGCCCTCCCCCGCCGGGGGCGAGAACCCGGCTCCTCCCCCCAGCGGGGGGAGGCTGGGAGGGGGGCTGCACGCGGCGAACGATGGTCACTTCAGCCGTCCATGCGGCTGCGCCGCACCCCGACGGGATGAAAAAAGATTCTTCCTGGGAGGGCTTCGCCCTCCCAGACCCTCCCGCGGGTGGGGGCATGGGGAAACCCGGTTTCCCCATGCCCCTCGCCGAGGGCCTATGTTCACATCAGCCGTCCATGCGGCTGCGCCGCACAACGCCGCAATGAACATACGTTTGTTCTTGGGAGGGCTTCGCCCTCCCAAACCCTCCCGCGGGTGGGGGCATGGGGAAACCCGGTTTCCCCACACTCCTCGCCGAGGGCGTATGTTCACGTTAGGGACCTCTGGTTGCCGCTGCGCGCCAGGCAAGGAGCAGCGCCACCGCTGCGGCCACCACAAGGCCCGCGCCACAGAACAGCGCCCCGGCAACGATGGTTCCTACAGGAACTCCAACCCCGACCGAACCGTCCTGCGGGGCTTCAAGCGCTCCCGGCTGTCCGATCGGCGGTTCGGCGAAGCGATCGGCGGGCGCGCGGCGTGGCACCGGCGTCGGGGCGATGGTCTGCTCTTGAGGTGGCAGGGTGGCGCGCCACTCGGCGTCCAGTTCGTCCACACCACGCCCGAGCACCGTTCGGAGCGCCTGGTCCACCGGGGTTGCAGCGGCGAAGGCCAGGGCCAGGGCCCGCACCTGATCGGGGCCGTACGTGGCGATCAGGTACTCAACGATGGCCTGGCTCTGGGCATAGGAGAGCAGGGCCTGATCGGTATCGGCGGGGAAACTGGCCGCGAGGGCCTCCAGGGGGATCAGGCGCCCCTGGCGCGCAGCCTCCTCCAGGCGCGGGGCGATCCACGCATCGGGTTGGGCCTGGGCGTACATCGCCAGGCCCTCATCGAACCAGGGCGGCGGTCCGCCGTAGGGGTTGTCGGTCAACTGCGCCAGCACCTGATGGGCCAGTTCGTGGGGGATGAGCCGCCCGGCCTCGGCAACGTCGCCGGGGGCGATGGCGCCGATGATAATGCCCAGATCGGTGAAGGCCTGGCCGCCAACCCATTCGACCGAGTTCGCCTGGAGGGCCGTGCGCAGATCGGCGTTGGAAGCGTAGACATAGATGCGCACCGGTTGCTCCAGTTCCGCGCCGATCGCCGCCGCGATGCGGTCGAGCCCGGCGGTTGCCGCGTTGATCAACACCTCGCCAAACGCTGCGCCGCCCTGGTACCAGAACACGGTCACGTTGCGTTCGGCGCGTTCGGCCCAGGGAAAGCGCGCGTCGTGGTGGATCACCTCGGCGGGGGGCGTGGTCACTGCGGCGCCGCCGGCGTCGCGGAGGACCCAGCGGTAGGAAATGGCCGTGCCCGGCGGATAGTAGTACACCTCGGTATCCAGCACGTGGCGCGTCTCGATCCGCCGGCCCGGCGTGAGCGGCACGTCTACGACCGTGAGCGCCTTCTGGCGGGTCGCGCCGTAGAGCAACTGGGCGGCCACGATCTCACCCGCATCGGCCTCGGCGGTGAGGTCAAAGGTGATGCGCGCGGGAAACTCGGAACGCGCGGTGGCGGAGATGACCCGCAGACGCTCGGCAGCGCCAGCGGGGGCCGGCGGCGCCAGCAGGCCGAGCGTCAGCAGGGCCAGGATCAGCAGGTAGCGGGCGATCTTCTTCACTGGGCGGCAACGTTCCAGCGCAGGTAGGCTTCGATGAAATCGTCGATCTGTCCATCAAGCACCGCCTGCACATTGCTCGTCTCGTAGTTCGTGCGATGATCCTTCACCAGCGTCGACGGATGCAGATAGTAGGTGCGCATCTGGCTGCCGAAGGCGGCATCGCGATACTCGCCGCGCAGGCGCGCGCGCTCTTCGGCCTGCCGCTGCAACTCGCGCTCGAGCAAGCGGCCGCGCAGCACCCGCAGCGCCGTCTCGCGGTTCTGCAGTTGCGAACGCTCGTTCTGGCAGGTCACCACAATCCCCGTGGGCAGGTGAGTCAGCCGCACCGCCGAGTCGGTGGTATTCACTCCCTGGCCGCCGTGGCCGCCCGAGCGAAACACGTCCACGCGCAGATCTTCGGGCTTGATCATCACCTCGGGGGCGTCGTCCACCTCAGGCATGACCTCAACGCGGGCGAAGGAAGTCTGCCGGGTATGGGCGGCATTGAACGGCGACAGGCGGATCAGGCGATGCACGCCGGCTTCGGCCCGCGCGTATCCGTAGGCGTAGGGACCGCGCACCTCCAGGGTGGCGCTTTTGATCCCCGCCTCATCGCCCTCGCTCTGATCCACCAAGTGCACCTCGTAGCCCCGCGACTCGGCCCAGCGAATGTACATCCGCAGGAGCATTTCGGCCCAATCCTGGGCGTCGGTGCCGCCCATACCGGCCTGAATAGAGATAAAGGCATCGCGGTCGTCGTAAGGGCCGCTCAGCAACAGGGCCAGTTCAAACTGCTGCAACTCATGCGCGGCGCTGCGGAGATCGCCGGCGATCTCGTCGCGGAGCGAGTCGTCACCTTCGGCCTCGGCCAGTTCGAGCAGTTCGCCCAGGCTGCGCAACCGCTCCTCGAGGGATGTCCAGCG
>DAOTYR010000167.1:0-12633 GCA_034434655.1 Chloroflexaceae bacterium | reverse complement strand
TAATTCTTGGGGTACCTGTTCACACCTGGGGTAACCCACGCGCCGGCGAGCGAGAGCGTTTCGCCCCCGTCGCGTGTCCGCGGGCAAGATGGTCTTTGAAAAATTAATCCGCTATGCCGGGCTGGCCGTGGGGCTGATGGTCTTTGAGAAATTAATCCGCTATCCCGCGCTAGCCGTCGGGCTAAAGCCCTCGGCTAGGCAAGGCGAAGCCCGCCTGCGCGGGCTATACCGGATTATTTATTCAAAGACCATAAGCCCTCGGCTAGGGGATGCGAAGGCCGCCTGCGCGGCCTATACCGGATTATTTATTCAGAGACCATGATGCCTGCGCTCCCAGGAGAAATGTGAACTCGTACTTCCTGGGAGGGCTGCGCCCTCCCAAACCCTCCCGCGGGCGGAGGTACGGGGCAACCGGGTTTCCCCATCCCCCTGCGGGGCGGGGGCGGGGGGAAACCCGGTTGCCCCATCCCTCTGCGTGAGGGCGCAGCCCTCCCAAACCCTCCCGGGGACGTCCCGTCTCCTCCAACGGTACCTGTGAACCACGTCCTGGCAATCCTGAATGTCCAAGGAAGGATCGGTATGGAACGCACCATCCACAAAGTGCTCGTGGCAAACCGTGGCGTCCCCGCGGTGAGGATCATGCACACCTGCCGCGACCGCAAGATCCCCACGACCGCAGTGTACAGCACGCCCGATCGTCTGGCCTACCACGTCTTTATGGCCGACACCGCCGTTCATATTGGCGATGCCCCGCCGATTAATTCCTACCTGAACGGAGAACGGATCATCGAGGCTGCGCTGGCCAGCGGTTCGAACGCCATCCATCCCGGCTGGGGGTTTCTGGCGGAGAATGCCGACTTTGCCCAACAGGTTATTGACGCCGGCCTGATCTGGATCGGCCCCAGGCCCGAGGTCATCCGCATGATGGGCGATAAGATCCAGGCCAAGGAGATTGCCCGGCGCTCGAATGTGCCGACCATCCCTGGAATTGAGAACGTCACCAGCGCCGAGCAGATTAGCGACTGGATGCGCGACCAGGACATCGCCTTTCCGATTATGATCAAGGCGGCCTCCGGCGGGGGCGGCAAGGGCATGGTCAGGGTCGACGCGCCTGAGCAGATCCCCGTCGCGCTGGCCCAGGCCCGTTCCGAGGCGAAGAAATCCTTTGGCAACGATATCGTTCTTGTTGAGAAGTATATCGAGCATGGCCGGCATATCGAGGTGCAGGTGGTGGCCGATGAGTACCGGCACGTCGTCCACCTGTTCGAACGCGAGTGCACGCTCCAGCGCCGCAACCAGAAGATTATCGAGGAAGCGCCCTCGACCCTGGAGAATGACCTGCGCCAGGAGATCTGCGTCACCGCGGCGCGCCTGATGCGCCGGATTGGCTATACCTCCGCCGGCACCGTTGAGTTCATCTTCGACCCCGCCACCCAGAGTTTCTACTTCCTCGAGGTCAACACCCGGCTCCAGGTCGAGCATGGCATTACCGAGCTGATCACCGGCCTGGACATTGTCAGCATTATGCTCGACGTCGCCGAGGGCAAGCCCCTGCCGATCAAGCAGCTCGATGTCGTCCCCAACCGCTGCGCCCTCGAGGTGCGCCTGAACGCCGAGGATCCCAAGACCTTCGGCCCTTCGTTCGGCAAGATCACCCGTCTGCGCACCCCCCTCGGCCCCAATGTGCGCGTCCTGCTCGGCGCCGCAGAAGGCGAGGACATCCCGCCCTACTACGACTCGCTCTTCATGCTCCTGATGACCTCGGGTGCCGACCGGGCCGACGCGCTGCGGGTGATGGACCGGGCGCTCACCGGCGACCTGCGCATCGAGGGCATCAAGACCCTCGCGCCCCTGCTGCTGAGTATCATCAGGCACCCCAGGTTCATCGCCGGCGACTTCTCGACCAGGTTCATCGACCAGCATCTGCCGGAGCTCGTCTCCGGCTTCCGCGAACGCACCAGCGAGGATGAGATGCTCCGGGTCGCCCAGTACGTGGCCGAGATCTCCGCCCTCGGCCCGCAGAGTTGGATGTGAGGAAAGCCAATGAACACCAGCAATGCGCCCCGATTCGCCGGCGCTCAGGCAGAGTATGGAAGCATCGCCCCGACAGAGGCCAGGGCGCTCCAACCTGCCGGCGATCAGGACGAATACGTATTCGTTCGGCCAGGCATGACCCCGCGCGAAATCGTCCAGGCCGTGCGCAACCTGCGGGGGGTCTGTTTCATGTCGGTAAGCATGCGCGACGCCGGGCAATCTGACTTCAAAAACCGCCACCGCATCTACGATCTGAAGACCCTGGCCCCGATGTACAACAAGATGGGCCTGTTCAGCGCCGAGTGCCACGGCGGAGCGCGCTGGCATGTCGGGATCATGAACCGCCGCGAAAGCCCGTTCGAGGAGATCCGCATCCTGCGCCAGTTAATGCCGAACGTCCTGCTCCAGACCTTGATCCGCGAGACGAACCTGTGGGGCTACCGGCCTTACCCCCGGAACGTTATCGAGTACGCCGTCTCACAGGTGGATATTGATGTCTGGCGCTGTTTTTCGTTCCTCAACGATGTGCGCAATATGCGCGCGGTGGCCGAAGTGGTGATGAAGCGCGGGCGCCTGTTTGAACCGGCGATCTCGTTCACCGTGGCCGACTGGGCCACCGATGCGTACTACCTGAGCGTGGTGCACGAGATCGTCGCCCTTGCCGGCGGCGTCGATGAGATTATCCTCTGCATCAAGGATATGGCCGGCGTCGGCAACCCGGTGCGCATCAGCCAGTTAGTGGCGACGATCAAAGAACACTACCCCGAGTTGCTGATTCACTACCACCGCCACGTCACCGACGGGCTGGCCGTCCCGGCGCTGTTCGCCGCCGCCCAGGCCGGCGCCAAGATCGTTGATGTCCAGGAGGACGCCCTGGTGCGTTTCTACGGCCATCCACCCATCCTGGGGGTGCAGGCCTACTTCGAGGAGGGCGGCATCCATGTGCATCTCAACCGGCCGGCCGCCGAGCAGGCTAACCAGCAGGTGCGCGCGTGGATCGGGCATTACGAGTGGGCCGAGTCGCCGTTCAAGGGCTACGATCACGGCGTCACCAGACACCGTATGCCCGGCGGCGCCTTTCCGAGCTCGTTTGAGCAGGCCGAGAAGGGGGGCTTCCTGCATCTCATGCCGGCGATCCTGCGGGTCATGGCCCTCTATAACCAGATCGTGCGCTACTTCGACGTCACCCCGGGCTCGCAGATCACCTGGGTGACCTGCAGCGGGATCGTCAACCGCTATGCGAAGGAGCATGGTGAGGGCGGTGTCCGGCGGCTCATCGCGCTGCTCAGCAAGTTCGTCGAGGAGAAAGAGCAGGATATCGAGGCCATGAGCGAGGAGGAGCGCGAGGAACTCCTCCAACTCTTCCGCAATGCGTCCGGTGATTTCAAGAACCTGCTGGTGGGAGGCTATGGCAAGCTGCCGGTTGGCTGGCCGGCCGACTGGGTCTATCAGAGCGCTTTCGGCGACGAGTGGCAGGCGAAGATCCAGGCGCGCACCGATCGCTCCCCCCTCGATACGCTCAAGGACGACAACCTCGACCGGCTCCGTGAGACATTGAGCGAGACCATCGGGCGCGCGCCGACGGAGGAGGAGTTTATCCTCTACTTGATGCATCCTAAGGACGCCCTCGGCTTCATCGAGTTCCGCGAGCGCTATGGCATGGCGCCCCTGGTGCTGCCGACCGATGTCTGGCGCCAGGGCCTGCGGCGCACCGGCGATAAAGTTGATTTCGAGCTCGACGGCAAGCCATACTGTATTGAACTGGTGTCGGTTGGCGCCGAACACGAGGGCGTCATCCACGTGGTGCTGAAGGTCAACAATGTGACCCGGGTCTACCCCGTGGCGACGCCGCGGGCCAGGAAGGCGGAGATACGGATGGCGAAGGGGCCCAATGAGATCGGCGCCCCGATCAACGGCAATGTATGGCGGATCGGCAACCCGCAGCGCGGCCCGATCCATGTCGGCGATGTTGTGCACAAAGGTGAAGAGGTGGCGAACCTCGAGGCGATGAAGATGGAGAACGCTATTCTCGCCCCCTTCAGTGGCCGCATCGCCGAGGTCTGCATCAAGCTGAACGATGTCGTCAAGGAAGGGCAGTTGCTGTTTGTGCTCGAGAAGAACGCCTGACACGATAGCGGCGGACGGCAACGTTGCCGCAAGATCGTCGGCAAGCCGGGTTAATCGGCAGTCATAGACAGGAGTTACGCGGTGGAGGGGTGCGGGGAGGCGATGCCTCCCCGCCTGCGCCCTTTCCCGCCCGCGGCAGCGGGGCGGCCTGCGGCGTTGCCGCGCAGCCCCTCAGTTCGCCGGTCCCCCCCGCGCTTCGGGCGCCAGGAGGTCGCGTAACCCGTCGCCGAGGAGGTTGAAGCCGGTGACGCTCAGAGTAAAGGCCAGACCGGGGAAGAACGCCAGCCACCAGGCCGTGTCGAGGTAGTCGCGTCCGCTGGCCAGGAGGGCGCCCCATTCGGGGAGGGGGGGTTGGGCCCCCAGACCGATGAAGCTCAGTCCGCCCGCAGCCAGGAGCATGGTGCCCATCCGCAACGTGGCGAGGACGATCAAGGGCGAGGCCAGGTTGGGCAGGATGTGGCGCAGGAGAATGCGCGTGTGGCCGAACCCCAGGGCCCGGGCGGCCTCCACGTACAGCGCGTGACGGGCGGAGATCGTTCCATTGCGGGCCAGACGGTAGAACGAGGGCAGGCCAACGACCCCCAGGGCGATCACCGTCGTGTCCAGCGAAGGTCCCAGGCGCGCCACCAGCACGATGGCGAGCAGCAGGCCAGGGAAGGCCAGCCAGATCTCCATCACCCGCGAGAGGAGTTGATCGCCCCACCCGCGATGGTAGCCCGCCAGCAGGCCCAGCCAGATCCCCGGGGCCGCCGCCAGCAGGACCGATAGCAGCGAGATGCGCAGCGCGATCCGCGCGCCATAGAGCACCCGGCTGTACAGATCGCGCCCGAAGGCGTCGGTGCCGAAGGGATGCGCGAAGCTCGGCGGGCGCAGACGCAGGGCGGGCTGGATCTGGTCAGGCGGGTAGGGGGCCAGGAGCGGCGCGAGCGCGCCGGCCAGCACGAGCATGCCCACCAGCGCGGCGCCAACCACGAGGTTCGGGCGCAAGGCGACGCGCCGGCGTCGCCACTCGTCCGGGGCCGCGGCATGCGCGCCCCGGCGACGCCCGATTGCCCGTCCGGCAGGTTGCTCGATCTTAAGCGCCATGGCGGTGTCATACCATTTTAGATTTTAGATTGCGGATTGTAGATTGCCGCTCCGCGCAACAGGAAGCGCTCCAGCGCCCACGCGCTTGCGGCGTCTCTACGACGCTCTGGTATCAGAGCGCCTCATGCCCCACCCTGGGGTCCAGCAAGGCATGGAGCAGGTCAACCACCAGATTCAACCCCTGGTAGATGAGGGCGATCAGCAGCACGGCGCCTACAACAACGGGAACATCGCGGTCGAAGATGGCCTGCACCACCAGCCGGCCCAGGCCGGGCCAGGCGAAGATCGTTTCGACGATGAAGGCGCCGCCAAGGACGTGGCCGAGATACAGGCCGAGGATGGTGATCACGGGCAGAATGGCATTGCGAAACAGGTGATCGCGCCATACCAGCAACGGCCCCAGGCCCTTGGCGCGGGCCGTGCGCACAAAGTCGGCGCTGCGCACATCAAGCAGACAACTGCGCGCCAGCCGGGCCAGCAGCGCGATCGCCGGCAGGGCCAGGGTCACCGCGGGCAACACCAGATGCTTCGGGCTGCCGGCCCCAACCACCGGCAGCCAGCCCAGTTGGAGGGCAAACACCTGGATCAGCAGCAGCGCCGCCCAGAACGATGGCAACGACTCGCCCAGCGTCGCCCCGGCCATCACCGCCAGATCCAGATAGCCCCCCGCGCGGACAGCCGCAAGGGTTCCCAGGAGCAACCCCACCGCCAGGGCCAACCCTAGCGCCGCCAGCGCCAGCTTGAGGGTCGCTCCGAAGCGTTCGGCAAGCAAGACGGCCACTGGGCGACCTGAGACGATGGACGCGCCCAGGTCGCCACGGAGCACGACCCCTTCAACGAACCGCGCGTAACGCACGAGCAGGGGTTGGTCGAGGCCCAGTTCGTGACGCACGGCTGCCAGTTGTTCCTGCGAGGCCAGGTCGCCCGCCAGGGTGTGGGCCGCATCGCCGGGCGCCACATCGAGCAGGAGAAAGACGATCAGGCTCACCGCGAGCAGCATCAGCAGCGCCCCCGCCAGCCGCCTGAGCACATAACCGGCCATAGGCGTTACTGCGTCAGCACCTGGGCCTCGTTGAGCAAAATGCGCCCCATCGAGGCCAGGTGGTAGTTCTGGACCCGCTTCTTGATCGCCAGCACGTCCACCGGCACGTAGAGCGGCTGCCAGGGCGCGTCGGCCATGATCAGCTTCTGGGCCTCGACGTAGTACCTGGCGCGAGCGGCTTCATCAAGTTCCCGCGCCGCCCGGTCGAGCAACTCATCCACCTGGGGGTTGCTGTAGCCGAAGCGGTTCGAACTGCCGATCCGGCTGGAGTGCAGGTTGACGTTGAGCACATCGGCGTCGTTGCGATCGTAGCGCCACAGCAACAGGTCGTATTGTCCCTCGGTGGCCGCCTTCGCCGCGGTAGGCGTATCATATTGCTGGATGGTCACGTTGACCCCGACGGCCTTCAACTGGCTCTGCAAGAGCGTGGCGACATCTTCGTTCGGGGCGCGGGCAAAGGTGAGCAGGGTCAGGTTCAGGGGCTGGCCGTTGCGGGCGAGCGTGCCATCGGTGGCGGGGGCGAAGCCGGCCTCGCTCAGCAGCGCGCTGGCCTGGGCCGGATCGTAGCCGAGTTCGTACTGCCGCAGGCTCGGATCAAAGCCGGGCAGCGTCGGCGCCATCGGCGCGAAGGCCACCTGGCCCGTGCCGCCCAGGGCCGCCATCAGGATCTCTTCCTTGTTCACCGCGTGGGAGAGCGCCTGGCGCACCTGCACCTCGTCGAGAGGAGCCCTGGCGCAGTTGAAACCCAGGTAGATCAGGCTATTGAGGCGCGTTTCGATCAGTTCGACTGAGGGGTCGGCCTTCAGCTTCTCAATATGGTTAGGCGCGTTCACGAAGATCAGATCGACCTCGTCCGCCTGCAAGGCCGCCAGTTGGGTACTGGCGTCGGGGATCACCTTGAAGACCACCCGCTCCAGGTACGGAGCCCCCGGATTGGTGATCGGCGCGGGCGACCAGCGATAGTCGGGATTGCGCTCCAGCACCACCTCGGTGCCCTGCTGCCACGAGGCGAACTTGAACGGCCCGCTACCCACCGGTTGCTGGCCGAAGGCGTCACCCGCGGCCTCGACCGCCGCGGGGCTGACGATCCCGGCGTAGGGCGTAGCCAGGGTGCTGAAGAAGACCGCCGAAGGCTCGCTGAAGGTGAAGCGCACCGTGTAGTCGTCAAGAGCTTCGACGCCGGTCATGCTGGCCAGGCCCTCGCCGGCTGAGGTTTTGGCCTCTTTGAAGCGCTTGAAGGTGAAGGCCACCGCCCCGGCGTTGAGAGGCGTTCCATCGTGGAAGGTCACATCCTCGCGCAGCGTAAAGGTGACACTCTTGCCATCGGGGGCAATCTCCCAGCCTGTAGCCAGATAGGGCTGGTAGGTGTTGTCCATGACCCGGAACACCAGCGTGTCGAAGAGGTAGGGGAGGATGACATTCTGACCCGAACCGGGGGCGGCGTGGGGATCGAGACTGGTCGGTTCGGCGGTGATGGCGCGAGTAACAGTGCCGCCCATCACCGGCAATGGCGCGGGCGCCGTGGTAGGCGCGGCGCGATCTGTCATTCCCGCGACCGGGGCGGCCTCGGTGGCCGCGGTCGGCGCGGCGGGGGGCGTCTGGGCCGCCGGGCCGCAACCCGCGACGGCCACGAGCAGCAGCAGGGCAAGTACGCGCATGGTACGCATCCTGAAACCTCCGTCGGCTGTCTGGTAGTACAGAGTCTGTTGTACCTTTAGTCATCAATGCTAGCATGAGAATCAATAGGTGCAAATGCTGTGCACGACAACGCCGAACGGTTCTAAGGCGTCAGAATGCGGAAGTGCCGGAACACCTCTCCTCGCCGGTTATCAATTCTTAACCTGAATGTGCCGGCTTTGCGCCCATGAAGTGCCGGGCGATGGCCGTAGCAAAGCCGTCGAAGGAACCGAAATCTTCCGCGACCACGGCCGGGGACAGACCCAGCCGGCGGGCGTGGGCGGCCGTGTAGGGCCCGAAGCAGCAGATCGCACAGTGACCATAGTCCTCCGGGGTATTGACCATGGCCAGGAAGCTGGCGATCTCGGCGGCGCTGCTGAAAGCAAGCGCGTCTATGACCCCCTGGCGGATCAGCGCCAGTTCGGGCGCATAGCGCGCGCCGTCGAGCGCGCGCGTCCGGTAGGCGGGCGCGCGGGTGACGCGCATGCCGCTACGCTGAAGGTCAGCGACGAAGGTGGGAACCACATCGGGTTCTGGAACGCCTTCGACGAGCGGGGCGGGCACGAGGACGGCCGCGCCGCTCGTGGCATCGAGGGCTGCCAGGGCGCTGACGATGCCCCCGGGACTGGGCTCCAGCGGCGTCAGGTCCACACGCAGGCCAACCTCAGCGAGACGTTCAGCGTCCTTGCCTATTGCGGCCAGCCGGCAGGCGTTCAGCGCCGTGGGCGGCAAGCCGAGTTGTTCGCACCGGTACAGGAGCGCCTCGATCCCGTTGCGACTGGTGAAGGCGATCCAGTCGAAGCTCGCGAGCCGGCGCAGGCACGCGTCGAGCGTCGCGTAATCATCGAGCAGGGTGGTCTCGATGGTCGGCATGAGGATGGGCAGGCCGCCCCGGGCCATCACGGCGGCGACAAAGCGCGGCGCGTAGGTGCGCGGGGCGGTGAGCAGCACCCGCCTGCCGAACAGCGGCAGTTCTTCGGCGGGGCGCAGGATGGCGCGATCGGGATCAGACACTGGCTGGGTATCCATGGATTACTGACCCTTCAGCCGTCTATGCGGCTACGCCGTACCCCGGCGGGCAGTTGTTCCCGGGAGGGCTGCGCCTTCCCAACCCCTTCCGCGGGCGGGGGGATGGGGAAACCAGGTTTCCCCATACCCTTGCTCGAGGGCGAGGCCCTCCCAAACCCTCCTGCGGGCGGGGATGTGGGGAAACGCGGTTTCCCCACACTCCTCGCCGAGGGCTTGTTTTCACATCAGCCGTCCATGCGGCTCCGCCGCACAACGCCGCAATGAACATAAGGTTGTTCTTGGGAGGGCTTCGCCCTCCCAAACCCTCCCGCGGGTGGGGGAATGGGGAAACCCGGTTTCCCCATTCCCCTCTTCGAGAGCCTATGTTCACGTTAGGCCACATTCACGGGGCGCACAACGCCCGATGCAAAGGCCCGGGAGAGCGGGCGGCCCGCCCTCGTCGCATCTACGCGGGCAAGATGCCCACGCTCCCAGCCTATGTTCACATCAGGGGTTTTCTACCCCGTGGGCCAGAGCGCTGAGCACGGCGGCGCGGCCGATCATCCCCAGCAGGCGCCCCTCCTCATCCACCACCGGCAGGCGCTTGATCTTGTAGGTCATCATCAGACGAATGGCTTCAGTGGTTGGGGTTTCGGGGGTCACCGTAAAAACCGGGCTGGTCATGACATCGGCGGCGGTGCGGCCCTGAGCCGCCACTTCCAGCCCCTCGGGACGGTCGCCGCCGGCGAACCAGGCTGCCAGGCGCTGTAACGCCCCCGGCTGCACCCGCCGTCCGGCCCGCCGCAGCACGTCGCCATCGGTGATAATGCCCACCACGCGCCGGTCCTCGTCGATCACCACGACGCGGCGCTTCTCCGTCTCCAGGAGACGGTCGAGGGTTTCCGTCAGCGGCGTATCGCGATAGACGGTAGGCACATCGGTGATCATCAACCCACTGACCGTCGCCGGGGCGCCCCGGGGCAACGTCAGCGGCTGCTCGGGGCGCTGACGCACACCCTCGGCCACGGTCCGGAGCAGGTCAAGGCGGCTGACCATCCCCACCAGTCGCCCCGTGGCGTCCACCACCGGCAGACGCTTGAGATCATGGTCGTTCATCACCGCCGCGGCATGGGCCAGGGAGGCGCTTTCGGGGAGGACCACCGGATTGGGCGTCATCAGGTCGGCGGCGCGCTGCGGTTTGGCCGCGAGGGAGGCCAGGCGCGCGCTACGCTCTTCTATGGGCAGCAACTGCTTGAGGCGCAGCGGCAGGGTGGTGACCCCACGGCTCAACAGATCGCCATCGGTAATGATGCCCACCACACGCTGGTCGGCGTCCACCACCGGCACGGCCCGCAGGGCGCGATCGATCAACAGTCTGACGATCTCCGAAGCGGGGGTGTCGACCTGCACCTGCGCCACGTCGCGGCTCATCACATCGGCGACGGTAAGGTGCCGCGGAAATGGCCCCGTGGGGCGACGGCTGATCTGGACCAGCGTAACCGGCGTGGTGGCAATCAGTCCCTCGGCGACCAGTTCGCGCAGCGCCGGCAGGACCTGGGCGATCCGCTCGGCACGGTCAATGAACGTGATGATCAGCGGCAGATGGCTGGGCAGTTCCACCGCCAGATCGGTGTGAACCACGCCGTGGACGCCGTAGCCGCCTATCCCGCGCAGGACGGTCGCTCCGGGGCAGCCGGCGTCGCGGAGCGCGTCGAGGATACGGAGCGAGAGCGCGCGTCCGCGGACCCGGTCGCTCTCGTCAATGTAGATCCAGACCTGCTGGTAAAGCTCCTGCTGCATATGCGATCTCCTTCCGCACCATTGCGGATCACGGTCCGAACATGCGCGCCAGGCTCGCCCCGAGAAACACCGCTGCCAGTCCGACGATCATGCTGCCGCCGATGTACAGCCCGGCCCCGAGCCAGTCGCCGCGGGTGATGAGGGTGAAACTCTCGTAGCCGAAGGTCGAGAAGGTCGTAAACCCGCCTAGCAGACCGGTCACCAGGAAGAGGCGCAGCGGCTCGCTGAGGGTCAGGCGGGTGGCGGCGAGGGTCAGCAGGATGCCGATTGCCAGACAACCCAGGACGTTCACGATGAAGGTGCCATACGGCCAGGTGGCACCGAGACGCTGGGCGGCCCAGGTTGAGAGGCCATAGCGCAGGTTGGCGCCAATCGCGGCGCCCAGCGCAATCGCGACCAGGTTGAGCATTGCGTGGCCTCCCCGGCGGGACATGGACGTCGCGCCGATCCGGATAACCAGGGTATCCGATAACCATTCGAGGACATGGTTTCGCTGCGCGGCCCGGCCCGTACCCGTGTGGGCGAGGTAGAGCGGGCCAGGCCCGCCGCGATCCCGCTGGTCGGCCCGCGGTGGGGGCGGGCCTTGGCGCGGCCAGCATGGGTCTGCCGCCGCGAGCGGCACGGGGGATGCGGAGAAGCGCAGCCTCTCCGCGGTAAGAGTTCACGTTTCGCCTGGGAGTGCGGGCAGCTTGCCCGCGGAGACGCGATGAGGGCGAGACGCCCGCGCTCCCAGGCGCGTGGGTTACCCCGGGTATGAACAATTACCTCTGCGCCCCGCCAACGGGCACGTAGGCGTAAACCATGTCCAGGAGGGTCTGATCCTTCTGATGGTCTTTAAGAAATTCATCCAGTCTACCGGGCTGGCCGTAGAGCTGATGGTCTGTGAGAAATTCATCCGCTATGCCGGGCTGGCCGTGGGGCCGAAGCCCTCGGCTATGGGAGGCGAAGGCCGCCTGCGCGGCCTATACCGGTTTTAATTCTTAAAACTCATAAGGAGGTATCGGATACCCTTAGCCGTCCCCAGACTCTTCGGGAGCAGTGAAAGGGAAAACCGCCTTGCAGAAACTGGTCAACTGCAGGTCAATCTCGTACAGACCGGCGCTGAAGCGCCCCTCATAGGGCATGCCGAGACCCTGGACCAGGGCGATCATGCCGGCATTATCGGCGTGGGTGAGCAGGATCATGTGGCGGAAGCCGCGAACCAGAGCCGTTTGCACCAGGAGGTCGAAGAGCTGGCGCCCGATCCCTACCCCCTGGTAATCATCGCGGATGACAATCGAGGCTTCGCAGGTCGCCTCGTGTTCAACCAGGCGCGCGAAGCGGGCCACCGCGACGGCCTCCTCGCGACCTTCCTCATCCACCACGGCAATCAGGGCCGTTTCTCGCTCGGGGTCGATCGTCGCCAGGCGGGCGGCCTCCTGGCGCACCCGCTCCTCATCAACATCATTGAGCGGCACGAAGAAGCGCCGGTAGCGCGTCTCCGGGGAGAGCCGGTAGAACATGCGCGTAAGCAACTCGGCGTCTTCGCGACGCATGTGCCGCACGCGCACCTCGCGCCCGTCCCGGGCGCGCAGGGTTACGGTCGCTTCCATATTCGGGTGAAACGGAGCCATGGATTGGGTCACGCTATCCTCGCTATGCATGCCCTCAAGGGAAGCCGTGGGAAGGCAAAGCCCTCTCACGGGCAAGGGTATGGAAAGACCTGCGTTCCCCCTCAGCACTTCCCCGCTGGGGGAGGGAGTCCCGCTCCTCCCTCCAGCGGGGGGAGGTTGAGAGGGGAACTGCGGCGCCGTATGCGCTTATGTGAAAGGAATTACGCGGTGGAGGGGTGGGGGGGGGGGGGGGGGGCCCCCCCCCCC
>DAOTYR010000166.1:0-2995 GCA_034434655.1 Chloroflexaceae bacterium | reverse complement strand
TCTCCCAGGCTGTGCGTATCTTACCCGATCTTGCGATGGCGTCAATCGCGCCCTCGCGCCTGAGTGTTCCCCTCGCTCCCGGGTTCGCGGATGCCCTCGGTATGAACAGTTGCCGTCGCGCCGGGTAACCCCTGATGTCTACCGCCAGTCAAGTTGCGTGGCAAAGCGGGCCGCCGCCCCCGCGCGGCGCAGCCGCAGGCCCAGGCGGGCCAGCGGCCCCAGGAGCCGCGCGTCGGCGATGTGGTCGAGGTGCAATTGAAAGGCCGTGCGCAGCAGCCGGTGGCCGCCCCGCGCCGCCGCGGGCACGTGAAGGTCGGCCCACGCCAGCAGCGCGTCCAGAGCGGCCTGGGCCTCGGCCAGCGTCTCGCCGAGCAGCGCCGCTTCGGCATCGCGGGCCGCCAGCACGTACAGTTGCTGGCGCAGGCGCAGGAAGCGCAGCAGCGCGGCGCTCAGTTCCCACTCGGCCCGTTCGGCGACCAGGCTGTCCCCGTTGAGCGTCGCATCCCACACCGCTGCCGCCTGCTGCACCTCCTCATCGGCGCGGCGCAGGCGCTCCAGGCGGCGCTCAACGGCCCGTCGCGGCCCGGCGATGAGCTGGTCCAGCACGTCGGCGGGCGGGTGGGCCACCGGGTCGCGCCCCCGGCGCGCCGGCGCGCCCCTGTCCTGCTCCGGGTCGCGTTCGAGCGCGGCGCGCCACGCGCGGCACAGCGCGCCGTAGGCCTCGACCAGGGCCGCGCCGCGCCCCGGCGCGCGCGCCGCGGCGTAGCAGGCCAGGGTATCCTCCGCGCTTGCGGTGGGCGCCCAGGCCATCCGCGCGAACAGGTAGGCGTTGGGGGGCGTGGCCACGAAGGGCCGGTCACCCGTCAGCAGCGCGTGCGCCCCGGTGGCTCCCGTGGCCTGATAATGGCGCATGTCGGCGGCGATCACCTCGGGCAGCGGCGGCGGCGACGATTTGAACAGAATGCCGTCCAGGTAATACTCGAAGATGGTCAGTTCGTCCCCCGCGCCCGCTCCGGCGTGGCGGGCCAGCCTGCCGGCGACCCCGGCGTTGGCCGGCCCGTCCATCCCCTCGGCGTAGCTGCGCAGGCGGGGCGCGAAGATCGTCGTGACGCGGGGGTGCGGGCGCGTTGCCGCGGGCGGGGTTTCGGTGTCGTGATAGGCCAGAAAGGCCACCCGGGCCCGCGGGCGACCGGTGGGCAGGGCCTCCGCCAGGGCATTCGCGGCGATCAAGGCCTGGTCGGCGGGGCTGAGGCCGGCGCAGTGCGGGCAGTGGCACCAGCCGCCCGCCCGCAGGTCGTCCGGCCAGAGGTGGTAGACCTCGGCTTCGGGGTAGGCGGCGAAGAACGCCGCCGCCAGTTCCCGCGCGTGGGCCAGCGCGGCGGGATTGCTCGGGCAGAAGTTGTGGTCGGCAGTGCGTCGCCGCCCGTTGTGGCGAAACATATCTGGCCGGGCGCCGAACAGGCGTCGCGGCAACAGGTCGCGCAGATGATGGCCGCCCAGTTCGATCCGCAGCCCGCGCTGGCGGATCAGCGGCAGCAGCGCGGCGCGGCGCTCGCGCCAGGCAGCCAGCCGGCATGCTCCCAGCGCCGGGGCGCGAATGGTGGTGTGGATGAAGATCGTGTTGAGGCGGTTGCGAGCCGCCCAGATGATCCACTGTTCGCCCTCGGCCAGGAAGAGGTCGTGGCCGATGATCAGCCCCCGGCGGGCCAGGCCGGGCCGGTCGGCCACGGCCATGGCGGGGAGGGTGACGCGGGCAGGGCGGGGGAGATACTCGGTGCCGGCTTCCGGCGCGGGCCAGCGACACCCCAGGGCCTCCAGCAGGTCGTAGACGGCGTAGAGCAGCCCCCGTGGCCCTGCGCCGCGCAGGCTCATGCCGCGCTCGTCGGGGGTGCGGATGAAACCGTCGCCCTCCGGGCCGTGCCCCAGCGCGATGCGCGGTCCCTGCGCCGCCGCGGTGATCGGCAACGCCGGCGCTCCCATCCGCGCCAGGGTATCGCGCAACTCCTCGGCGGCCAGCAGCGCCGCCGGGTGGTCGCTGGCAAGCTCGATGGACCAGGAAGGGTGCAGGGTGAGGTCAACGCTCATACTACCACCGGCGGGTCAGCAGCACCCCGGCCACGATCAGCACCGCTCCGGCCGCCTGGTTCCAGGTCGGTTGCTCGCCCAGCAGCGGCCAGGCCAGCAGCGCCGCGCAGAAGGGGATCGCGCTGCCATAGATCGCCGTGCGCACCGAACCCGCGACGCGCACGCTATTGTTCCACAGCGCATAGGCGACCACCAGGGCGATCGCCGTGGCATAGGCCAGGCTGGCCCATGCCCCTGCGCTGACCCCCGTCCAGTCCAGGTGCAGCAGGTCGGGAATGCCCAGCAGCAGCAGCGCCGGCGCGCCGGTGATCGTCGTCCAGGTGGTGATCGCCAGGGGCGAGAGGCCCTGGACCAGGGTGCGCACCCCCAGGGTGTAGATCGTCCAGCACACGGCGCAGCCGAAGAGCAGCAGGTCGCCGAGCAGGCTCGCGGTGGTGAAGTGGAGTTGCCCCGAAGCGACCACCAGGGCCACGCCGAGGAAGGCCAGCATGATGCCGGCGATGGAGTGCCGGCGCAGGCGCTCGATGCCCAGGAGCGCGCCGAAGAAGGCCACCAGGGCCGGGGTCGTGGCGATCAACAATGAGGCGTTGGCGGCGGTGGTAATCCGCAGCCCGTAAGTGAACCCGAGTTGGTAGAGGGTATTGCCGACCAGCCCCACCCAGGTCAGTTTCCACAGTGTGCCCTGGGGCAATCGGGGCGGCCCTTCGCGCCAGATCAGCATCAGCCAGAGCAGCAGCGAGGCTCCGGCGAAGCGCAGCCCGGCGAAGGCCAGCGGCGGGATCTCGCGCAGTCCGAGCTTCATGGCGCTGAAGTTCAGGCCCCAGATCATCACCACCGCAATCATCGTCGCATCGGTGACAGGCAGGCCGAACCCGGCCCGGGTCTTGCCTGCCTGCGTTGGTATGGCCAT
>DAOTYR010000165.1:0-13448 GCA_034434655.1 Chloroflexaceae bacterium | reverse complement strand
CAGTCCTTGCCAGAGGAAGATGCCTGAGAGGAGCCGATGACCCGCACCGCTCACCATCCTATACCCTGGAACGATACGACCTTGCAGGCCCTCAATCGGCGCTTCCGTGATGCTCCGCCCGAGGCGTTGCTGGCCTGGGCCGCGGCGGAGTTTGGCGACCGGGCCGCCCTGACCTGCAGCTTCGGCGGTGCCGCTGGCATGGTGTTGCTCGACATGATCGCCCGCCAACGCCTGCCGATTGCGGTGCTTTTTCTCGATACCGACCTGCTCTTTCCCGAGACCTACGCCCTGGCCGCGGAAGTGGAACGGCGCTACGGCCTTCCGATCATCCGCCAGCGCCCGGCGCTCAGCCTCGAAGCGCAGGCGCGCCAGCACGGCCCTGAACTGTATGCCCGCGACCCCGACCGCTGCTGCGCCATCCGCAAGGTCGCTCCCCTGGCCGAGGCTCTGCGCCCCTACCAGGCCTGGATCAGCGGCATCCGCCGCGAACAGACCGCCCAACGCGCCGCGACGGAGCCGGTGGCCTGGAACGCAAAGTATGGCCTCTTGAAGCTCAGCCCCCTGGCGACCTGGAGCGCGCGCCAGGTGTGGGCCTATCTCCATGCCCATGCGGTGCCCTACAACCCTCTGCTCGACCGGGGCTACCCAAGCCTCGGCTGTGTGCCCTGCACGCATCCCGCCCATCCTGACGATCCGCGGGCCGGGCGCTGGAGCGGGTTTGCCAAGACGGAGTGCGGGATTCATACCTAGAGCGCCGGTAACGTATTCGGAACAGCGCCAGAAGAGCTGTCAGGTGGCGGAAGCGCAAGGCTCTGGGATGTGGTATGCACCCCCGCCCGCCACCTGACAGGACTGGAGAGAAGGAACCCTATGACCACCGGCTTCACCATCTGGTTCACCGGCCTCTCCGGGGCCGGCAAGACCACCCTGGCCCATCTGGTCGAGACGGAGCTGCGCGCCCGCGGCCACCGGGTCGAGGTGCTCGACGGCGACGTGGTGCGCACCCACCTCTCGAAGGGCCTCGGCTTCTCGCGCGAGGATCGCGACACCAACATCCGCCGCATCGGCTGGGTCTGCGAGGTGCTGACCCGCAACGATGTCGTGGCCATCGCCGCCGCCATCTCGCCCTTCCGCGACGTGCGCGATGAGGTGCGGGCGCGCATCGGGCGCTTTGTCGAGGTCTTTGTTGATGTGCCGCTGGAGGTGGCGATCGCCCGCGATGTGAAAGGGCTGTACGCCAGGGCCCTCGCCGGCGCGATCCCCCAGTTTACCGGCGTCAGCGACCCCTACGAGCCGCCCTTGAACCCCGAGGTGACGATCCGCAGCGCCGAGGAGCCGCCCGAGGCCAGTGCCGCCCGCATCCTCGCCACGCTGGAACGGCTGGGCTATCTGACGCCTGTCAGGCAACTCGCCGCCGATTAGGGTGAGAGTAACCCTGCCCACTGGCCAGGGGAATGGAAAACCCGAGTTTCCTCCACTCCCCTCCTCAAAAGGTTGCTCTTCGGAAGGCGTAGCCCTTCCAAACCCTCCCGCGGGCAGGGGGATGGGGAAACCAGGTTTCCCCATCCCCCTGCGCAAGGGCTGCGCCCTTACCTTCCCGCGGGTGGGAGTGTGGGGAAACCCGGTTTTCCCACACTTCTGCGCAAGGGCTGCGCCCTCACCTTCCCGGGGGCAGGGGCGTGGGGAAACCGGGTTTCCCCACACCCCTGCTCCAGCAGCCTATGTTCACGTGAGACGGTCATGCGCATGGCGCACCACGCCGCGATGACCATGACCTGGGAGCGCGGGCGTCCCGCCCGCGCTACGGCGCCGCGGGCACGGCGCCGGCCCCCTCCCCCGCCGGGGGCGGGAACCCGGCGCCTCCCCCCAGCGGGGGGAGGCTGGGAGGGGGGCTGAACCCTGCGCACGATGGTCACCTCAGCCGTCCATGCGATTCGCGCACAACGCCGCGATGAACATACGGTTGTTCCGGGGAGGGCGCAGCCCTCCCAGACCCTCCCGCGGGTGGGGGAATGGGGAAACCCGGTGTCCCCATTCCCCTGCGGGGCGGGGGCGTGGGGACACCCGGTGTCCCCACACCCTCTTCGAGAGCCTATTTTCACGTTAGATGGAACGGGAGCGATCCATGAGCACCGCCGATCCGACCCGGCCCCTGTCGCACGTTGAGGAGATCAAGATTGCCAATCCGGGCCTGGGCGGGATTCTGCTGGAAGAAATCCGTCATTCCCAACAGGACCACCTGGGTGAAGAGGCCGCCATTCTCCTCAAGGCCCACGGCAGTTACCAGCAAGATGACCGCGACCAGCGCCAGGCGCGCAAAAAGGCCGGCCAGGAGCGCGCCTGGCAGTTCATGGTCCGCACCCGCGCCCCCGGCGGGCGCATGACCGCGGCCCAGTACCTGCTGGCCGATGAACTGGCAACGCGCTACGGCAACAGCACGCTGCGCATCACCACGCGCCAGGGTCTCCAGTTTCACGGCGTGGGCCGGGCCAACCTCAAGCCGCTGATCAAGGCCCTCAACGAGCGCCTGATTACCACCTATGCCGCCTGCGGCGACGTGGCCCGCAATGTGATGACCTGCCCGGTCGCCGATCTGCTGCCCGGCCACACGTACAATCTCCAGGCCATCGCCCAGCAGATCAACGACCGCTTCCTCCCCGAGAGCACCGCCTACTACGAACTCTGGCTCGATGGCGAAAAAGTGCTCGCCGATGGCAAACGGGTGAAGGTCACGCCCACCCGCGAAGAGTCGTTCTACGGCCCGACCTACATGCCCCGCAAGCACAAAATGGCCATCGGCCTGCCCCACGACAACTGCGTGGACCTGTTCACCCACGACCTGGCCCTGGAAGCCGTGGTGGACGGCGGAACCCTGCGCGGGTTCAATCTGCTCGCCGGGGGCGGCCTGGGCAGCACCCATGGCAAGAGCGAGACCTTCCCGCGCCTGGCCGACCGGGTGGGCTTTCTCCCTCCGGACCAGGCCCTGGCGGTGATCGAGGCCGCCAGCGCCATCTACCGCGACGAGGGCGACCGCGCCAACCGCAAGCACGCCCGCCTGAAGTATGTGCTGGAGGAACGCGGCGTGGCCTGGTTCCGAGAAGAACTGGGCCGGCGGCTGGGGTGGCTCCTGGCGACGCCGGTCGAAGTCGGCCCCTACGCCGCCACCGATCATCTGGGCTGGCAGCAGCAGGCCGACGGCAACTGGCTGGTGGGCATCTGGGTGGCCAGTGGCCGCATCAAGGACGAGGAGGCGCAGCGCGTGCGCGCGGGGCTGCGGGCCATCATCGAACTGACCGGCGCCGAGGCGCGCCTGACCCCGCAACAAAATATCGTCCTGGCCCAGATCTCGCCCGCCCACCGCGACGCCGTCGCCGCGCTGATCGCCGAGTACGGTCTTGCGACCGCCGAAGGCGAAGCCGGGCTGAGCACCCTGCGCCGCCACGCCCTGGCCTGCCCGGCCCTGCCCACCTGCGGCCTGGCCGTGGCCGAGGCCGAGCGCTACCTGCCCAACCTTCTCGGCGAACTCGAAGCCCGCGGCTTCGGCGGCGAGCGGGTCAACCTGCGGCTGAGCGGCTGCCCCAACAGTTGCTCGCGCCCGCCCACGGCCGAGATCGGCATCATCGGGCGCAGCCTCGGCAAGTACAACGTGTACGTGGGCGGATGCCCCGCCGGCACGCGCCTGGCGCGGCTCTACCGCGCCGGGGTAACCGCCGCCGCCCTGCCCGACCTGATCGGCGCCCTGCTCACCCGCTGGCGGGCCGGGCGCCTCCCCGGCGAATCCTTCGGCGACTGGGCCACCCGCGCTGACCTGGGCCAGGGCTGGCACGGCGCAGGAGAAACGGATGCCGCAGAGTGATGGCTGATTGACCGGCGGGCCGCGCCCGCCCACACCCCTGCTTGAGGGCTGCGCCCGCCCAAAACCTCCCGCGGGCGGGGATGTGGGGAAACCCGGTTTCCCCACATCCCCGCTCTGAGCGACCAGCGCACACCGCCCGATGCAAACGCGGATATGTCCCCTATGTTCACGTCAGGACGCAATGGCAAACTGGTGTAGAAGCCATCAACACGGGTGAGGGAGAGCGCCGGATGCGCGGTAGATGCTATAATTCTGCACGTAAACCTCGGCTCACTGCTGCTGAATTGAGCTTAATCTGGTCGTCGACAGCAGCCGCGACCGCCGCGACCTCAAGCAGTGGTTCGATGAGATCTGGGAGAACAGCGAGCTGGTCGCCGATGTGCGCGATGAGGTGCTCCAGTACCTTGAGCGACTCTACGCCGACTACCCATATAGCGTGCTGTCGCACACCGACCTCAGCCGCCACGATCGCGACGACCACAGTGCAGGAAGACCAGGGATCTAAGCTGCGCTGACGGCACGCTGGTGCGCCTGAGGAGAGGTTGTGGCGATTCGTGCCATGCCCCCCATCCGGCATTGCACGATCATGCAGTGTGGTAGAATCCAGAATGGTCAGGGAGATCCATGAATACGACGCTGCCTCAGTGAAAGGACACGCCATGACAACAATGACACTCGATCTGTCACCTGATACCTACCAGCGCTTGCTGGTGGAGGCCCGGCAGCGCGGCGCACCGGTCGAGGCAGTGGCAGAAAAGCTGTTGGCCGAACAACTTGCCGGCGTTCACCTGAGTGAGCGGGATCGCGCGACCGCCGTGCTACGTGCGGCTGGCCTGCTGACTGAGCTATCGCCAGAGGAGAAAGAACGTGCGGCGTGCTCGACCCTGATGCTTGAGGAGGCCCGGGCGATCCTTGATCGTGCTGGTGGCAAGCCCCTGAGCGAGGTCATTCTGGAGATGCGCGGGCCGAAGGAATGAGCATCACGACCCGCCAATGGACGGCCAGCGAGGTGCTGGCCGAGCTCCAGCGCAACCAGACCTGGCTGCGCGGCCTTGGCGTGCGCGCCATTGGCCTGTTCGGCTCATACCGTCGCGGGACACCCCGTCCCGAAAGTGATATGGACTTTCTGGTCGATCTGGAACAGCCGTCGTTTGATAGCTATATGGATCTCAAGTTCTGGCTCGAAGACACCTTCGGCTGCCCGGTCGACCTCGTGCTGATGGACAGCATCAAGCCACGGCTGCGCCCGGTGATTCTGCGTGAGGTTGTGTATGCCGAGGGACTATCGCCTCTATCTTGAGGATATGCTGGAGGCGATCGCCCGCGTCGAGCGCTATACCAGCGGCGTGGATTTCGCTACCTTCTCGGCCGATGAGATGCGTGTTGACGCAGTCGTGCGCAACCTGGAACTGATCGGCGAGGCGGCGAAGAATATCCCGCAGGCCCAGCGTGATCTGACGCCGGCCATCGAGTGGCGCAAGATCGCCGGCCTGCGCGATATCGTCGCCCACCAGTATTTTAGCCTCAACCTGGCAATCATCTGGGATGTGGTCGAGCACCGCCTGGGTGACCTGCGTGCGGCGGCGACGGCGCTGCTCGCCATTGATCCCGACGATCAATCCTGATCGCTTTGTGTACGGAGGCCCGGTATGCCCAGACAACCCGGCAAGCCGTCCCGCCAGAGCGACATGTTCCGGCGTGCCTGCCGTCCGCAGCTTCCTACAGGCTCATCAGCCTGGCTGAGCAGCATGGCGCCACCAACGTGCGCATCTTCGGCTCAGTCGCGCGTAGTGAAGACGACGGTGACGCGGTGCTGCTATGAGCGACGAGCGCGAGCGCCTGCGCGACATCCCTGGAACGACGAAACGCGTTGACGCACTCACGATTAGGAAACCGGAATGGGCGCCGGTATGCGTGAAATCGTACACCCCGCCCAGGCAGTGTCGCCGGGCGAGATCATTAAAATGGAGCTTGAGGAACGGGGCTGGTCGCAGCGCGACCTGGCCGAGATTATGGGCCGGCCACCCCAGGCGATCAGTGAGATCATCCGTGGCGCCAAGCAGATCACCCCCGAAACGGCGCTGGAGCTGGCACAGGCATTCGGCACCTCAGCCGAGATCTGGATGAACCTGGAGGCGAACTACCGCCTCCAGCGCGCTCGTCGGCGGAGCGGCGACGGCGAATCCGATATCGCAACGCGTAGCAAACTCTACGGCATGCTCCCAATTGCCGACCTGATTCGCCGGGGCTGGCTGCGAGCGACCAGTGTCGCCGATGATCTGGAGCATGACGTACGTCACTTGCTGCGGTGATCCCGAAACGGTGATTGCGGCGGTCAGCCTGCGCCATAGTGTGGCTCGCGGCCCCGAGCGCGGAGCCCAGGTCGCCTGGGTGGCCCGGGTGCGCCAGCTTGCGCGCGCTCAGAAGGCGCCTCCCTTCAGCCACGAAGCCTTGACCAGGGCGATCCCGACCATCCGCCGGCTAGCGTCAACTCTGGAGCAGGTAGCTCAAGTTCCAGCGCTCCTCCAGTCGCTTGGCGTCCGCTTCATCATCGTGCCCCAGTTACCGAGAACCTATATCGACGGAGTTCTCTGCGACGCCGACACCGCGCCGATCATCGGGCTGACCCTGCGCTACGACCGGATTGACTCCTTCTGGTTCACCCTCATGCACGAACTGGCCCACCTGGTGCTTGGCCACCATGCCCTGCATCTCGACAATCTGGATGACAAAGCGCAACGTCGCGACGCCCAGGAGATGGAGGCGAACCATCAGGCGCGATCATGGCTCATTGACCAGAACGACCTCCAAGCCTGGGTCGCTCGTACCCGGCCCTACTTCTCACGCCAGAAGATCGAGCGCTTCGCCGCTGACCAGCAGATCCATCCGGGCATCCTCCTCGGCCAGTTGATGTTCGATGAGACAGGAAGCTATAAGCACCTCCGCGGCCTGCTGAGCAAAGTGAGCCCGTATCTGCGCGACTGGAGCGACCCTGCCGGTCGCTGACGTCACCTGCACGAGACGGTACCAGGTTCTACGCCCAATACGTTTCGAATAAGGCCAGTTGCCGCTTCAGCCGTCCATGCGGCTCGCGCCGCACCCCGACGGGATGAAAAAAGGTTCTTCTTGGGAGGGCTTTGCCCGCCCAAACCCTTCCACCGGACGGGGGCGTGGGGAAACCCGGTTTCCCCACGCCCCTGCTTGAGGGCTGCGCCCGCCCAAAACCTCCCGCGGGCGGGGGAATGGGGAAACCCGGTGTCCCCATGCCCCTGCGGGGCGGGGGCGTGGGGACACCCGGTGTCCCCACACCCTCTTCGAGAGCCTATGTTCACGTTAGCTTGACGAGTTGCAGCGTAAACACCAGCACCCTCCGGCCATTGATGCCGGAGGGCGTTAGCTGTACCGTCGTGGTGGAGATGGGGGGAATCGAACCCCCGTCCAGAAAGCTAAACCGCAGATATGCTACAGGCTTAGCCCGTTGTTTGCGCTCGCCCGCGGCCACACAACGAGCAAGGCGGCCTTTGGGCAAACCCGCTGATCTTTTCCCCAGGCTAGCAGGTGGTCACCTGAGGAGCACTCGACTTGCTGACGCCTGATCGCCGATCATCGAGTGAACCGGCGGAGGCGCGCCGTGTGTGAGTTACGCGGCGAGGGCGTAGGCCGGAGCCTTAGCCCACTTGTTGGTGTTGGCAGTTGTTGCCTTGCCCCTTTAACGTGACTGGGCGGCACGGCCTGCAATCTACGGCCTTCACTCCCTGTCGATACCAGAGCATCCCCTTGTATTACATCTATTATTATAGCGCTTCGCCGGTCGCCGTCAATGCGACGTTTGATGGAGTTGTGTTAGACTTAGACCAGAGGTTCGTAGGAACGTCACCGTTCGCGGCGTTCCGCCCCCCAGCCTCCCCCCGCTGGGGGGAGGGGCCCGGTTCCCTCCCTCAGCGGGGGAGGGTTAGTGAGGAGGCGGTTCGGCGCGAGACGGCGCCATAGCGCATAGCCCTTCTGAAACTATGTCTTACAGGAGTTACGCGGTCGCCTCCCGGCGGGGAGAGGTGGAGGGCCTGCGGCGCTCCACGAACCGGGTGTTCCGCGCGCGGCGGGAGGGCTGTGGGCAGTTCGCCTGGCGGGCCTGGCCGCCGCGGGCGGGAGAGGGTGGTATGGGGGGAGGCCGGGCCGCTCCGCATACTCCCACCATTGGTATACGTGTTCACATGTCTCCTGGGAGCGCGGGCAGCTTGCCTGCGTAGACGCGACGAGGGCAGGACGCCCGCGCTCCCAGGCGCGGGTGTTACCCCAGGTGTGAACACGTACCAGCATTGAGGGGTGAACCGGTGGCGGATATGCACGCTCTTGATCCGCGCGCGCGGCTTGTTCGCCTGCGCAGTCGCCTGCTGGGGGTAACGAAGCGCTTCTACGTCTACCTGCCGCCGGAGTACGCCGTGGAGCGTCGGCGCCGCTTTCCGGTGCTCTTTTTGCTCCGTGGCCACGAGCGCGAGTGGATCAACCCCCACGAGGACCAGAGCCGCGGCGGGACCACGGTGATCGATGTCTATGAACGGCTGCGCGCCAGCGGCGCGATTGGTCCGCTGATCCTGGTGATGCCCGGCCTGGCCAGCGACGACAACCGCATCCCCGGTCTGCTCACCGACTTTCGCTGCCCCGGCTGCGCTCCGCCGCGGACGGCGGGCCTCGGCGCCGGCCTGTTCCAGCGCTTCTTCTTCGAGGAACTCCTGCCGGCAATCGACGCCCGCCTGCGCACCCTGCCCGCCGCCCGCGCCATCGCCGGCTTTTCCCTGGGCGGCTACATGGCGGTCAAAGCTGCCGCCCTGCGTCCCGAGTTGTTCGTCAGCGTCGGGGCCTTCGACGGGTCCTTTCCCTACGCCAGCGATGGAGGGATCAGCGCCCGCCTCAGTGACACGCTCTTCGCCCACCCGATGTTCGATCCGGCCCTCGGCGTGCCCCGCGACCCGGAGCACCTCGGCGCCAACAATCCGGTGTGCCTCTTGCAGCGCGCCGATCGCGCGGCCCTGCGCCGCATCACCTGGATCGTCCAGTACGGCCCCGAGCAATTGGAACCCTGGGGCTCGAACTTTTACCGCGGTGAGTACCTGGTGCGGGTGCTGCACAGTCTGGGCATCGAAAACGCCGCCCCCGTCGCCGCCCTGCCCGACGGCGAGCATACCTGGCGCGCCGCCGACCGGCATATCGAGCAGACCCTGCCGCTCCACTGGGAAGCCCTGGCGCGCGCCGTGCAGGCGCCGGAGTCTTTATCGGATAAGTAGATGATCCCGAATGAACAACGCCTATGCCCGCGGACAACATCCCCAATCCGCCCGACATTGCCGCCGCGCTGCGCAGCGTGCGCTGGCCCCTGGCGGCGATCATCGGGCTGATCTTCGCCCTCACGCGCCTGGGGGAGACGGCGCTGGTCGGTCTGCGCCCCACGACGCCGCTCATCAGCGCCCTCGACCCGCTCTTCTGGGGCGCGCTGGCCGCGGTCGCGGTGTGGGGCGTGCTGAGCTGGGCCGCCGGCCAGGAGTGGCGCTACCGCACCGCCGAGCGCCGCATGCTCGATGAGCTGCAACTGGCCCACCGGCGCCTCCAGGTGCTCTATGAACTCAACCAGCGCATCGCCAGCAGCGCCACGCTCGACGAGGTGCTGGATTACGCGATCACGCTGCCGGGCGAACTGTTCGGGGCGCGCGCCGCGGCGGTGATGCTCTACGATGAGCAGGGCAGCGCCCTGCTCGCCCGCTGTACCGGTTTGACGGAAGAGCCACTGGCCGCGGCCCGCTCCGCCGTTGGCCTGCGGCTCCACCAGGCCCCCCCCCGGAAGCCCGAGGCGCTCATACCTCGTGGAGCGATGCCTGCCGATCTGCGCGCATGCCTGATCGTCCCCCTTGCCGAAGGCGACGATGCTGCAGTCGGCTGGATCGAGTGCTACCTGAGCGATACGCGCGGCCTGGCGCGCGACGCCTCGGGCGCCCTGGCCCCTGAGTTGACCTCGCTGCTGATCACCGTCGGCGGGGAGATCGCCGAGGCGGTGCAGGGCAGCCGCCGCCGCGCCCGCGAGATCGCCAGCCTGGTGGCCCTCGAACAGGCGATCACCGCCGAACGGACGCGCATCGCCCGCGATCTGCACGATGGTGTCGCCCAGAGCCTGGCCTTCCTGCGCATGCGGGTCGCCCTGTGGGAGGACTGGCTGGAGCAGGAGCCGGAACGCCTGCGCGAGGAGTTCGACGCGCTCAAGGCCAACCTGCGGCGCCAGATCGAAGAACTGCGCCGGGCCATTTTCGCCTTGCGCCCCATCGAACTGAGCCAACTCGGCTTCGCCGGGGCGCTGCGCCGCTTCGTGCGCGAGTTCGCCGATCAGCAGGACTGGGATCTGGAACTGGCATTGAGCGACCTGCCGCCCGATCTGCCCTACGCCCTTGAACTGGCAGCCTTTCGCTTCGTGCAAGAGGCCCTCAACAACGCTGCCAAACACGCCAATGCCCGCCATGTCGTGGTGGCCCTCCGCGTGGTGGACGGCGGGCTGCAGATCGTCGTGCGCGATGACGGAGTGGGCTTCGACCCCGGGGCGCAGGGCGAACTGCCCGGCGCCCGCCTGGGCCTGCGGCAGATGCGCGAACGGGCCGCCGCCCTCAACGGGCGGCTGACCCTTCTCTCAAGGCCCGGCGAGGGCGCCGAGGTGCGGATCTGGCTGCCGCTGCGCTACGCGCGCGAGTCGACGGGCGCCACACGCGCTCCTGTGACGCCCTTGTAGCTTGCGGATGTCAGGCCCCAACCCCCGCCAGGTGGGGGATGGGGAAACCAGGTTTCTCCATCCCCCTGCTCCAGGAGCCAGCGATCGCCAACTCCTGATGCTCTCCCGCGCCTACACCTCTACCTCGGCCCGGGCATAGGCCAGGGCCGCGCCGAGATCGGCCACAGTGATGATCTCGCCCAGGCTGGCGTTGAGGCTCACCAACGTCTGCGCAACAGCGGCGCGAATGCCGCTGACGACCGTGCGCGCGCCGAGCAGCCGGATTGCCACCGCGGTATCGATCAAGGCCCTGGCGACTTCCGTATCGATCATGCTAATGCCGGTCACATCGAGGATCACCACCCGCGCCCGGCGCTCGGCGACCATCTCGAGGAGGCGCCGGCGCAACGCCCCTGCTCGCCAGCTATCCAGATTGCCCACCAGCGGCGCCAGCAACACCTGATCGTCCACCACCAGCACCGGCAGTTCCAGGGTCTTGACCAGTTCGAGCAAGCGTTGCTGCTCGGCAGCGCGCTGCTCGATCTCCTGCCGCGCCATCTCGGAAGCCCGGCGCGCCGCCTCGGCCTCCTCGGCGCGCTGGTCGGCGATGCCCAGCGCGGTGAGTTGCGCGATCCCCATCCGATCGGCAACGGCCCACACAGCGATGATCAGCGTAGCGACGTTGCTGGCATGAAAGTAGCGCAGAAAAAATGATGGGATATTCGACGTGGTTTCTAACGGTCCCATGATAACGATCAGGACCGCCAGGACGGTGCAGAAGAGCGTGCTGGCAATGGTGAACAGGCGCTGGTTGGTCAGACTCACGAGCAGAACCACAACCACCAGAAAGGGGGCCACGGTGAGCCGGAGTTCGGGCAGCCAGACCGCGACGATGATCTCGTTTGCCACAATGCTCAGCGCGAACGGCAGCAGCATTTGCCAGAGCGGGCGCTCCTTCAACCAGAGGGTCAGACCGGCGCCGAGCATACCTGTAAAGGTGATGGCTAGAACGATCAACGCGAAGAAGCCTGGACTGAACACGTAGTACGCCAGAACCAGCACGAAGGAAACAAGACAGGCCCCTCCCGTCCAGAGGGCGACGGTCGTGATGATCCGCCGGTGGAGTTGTTCGAGAAAGGCGCGCGACGTGGTCATAACGGTCTCCTAACGTGAAAATAGGCCGGTGGTGCGGGCGTCCCGCCCGCGATCCCAGGCGATTTTCATCGGGTTCTAACGTGAACATGGGGGAACCAGGTTCCCCCATACCCCCGCCCGCGGGAGGGCCTGACCCTCAAGCAGGGGGCTGGGGAAACCAGGTTTCCCCATACCCCTGCCCGCAGGAGGGTTTGGGAGGGCTGCGCCCTTCCAGGAAGAACCTTTTTTCATCCCGTGGGCAGCGATAAAACCAGGCCCACAGGTTCACTATATGCCTATCCCTTACCGCAACCGTACCAGGAACCGGTACCATCGGGGGCTTGAGCGATGCATAGGTTGGTCCTACACTTACGATCGCGTGTAGTTAACCACCGAGCGTTCCAGGAGGTCACAATGCACGCTCCGGCCCTGTTCAACGCATTCGTTCGTCTCCGCTGGCTCGAAGCCGTCCGCTCCGAGGTCATCCTCCACTGGAAGTTCAATCGGTACGACATCGCGGCTACGTTTATTCCGGGTCTGCTGTTTGTTCTGGCTGCGTGGCACGCCGATCAGCCTGACTACAGCGCGCTGCCGTCCCGTCTGTTCTGGGGTTCGCTCTACTTCTGGCTGTACTGCTCGGTCTTCTGCATCTCGAACCAGTTGGCCGGCGAGCAGGAGGATCGCCTCAATAAGCCGGACCGACCGCTGCCCGCCGGATTGGTGACGCGGCATGGCGCCTGGGGGCGCTGGTTGATCGTGATGGGGTTGTTTACGCTGGCGGGCTGGCGCCTGGGGGTGCTGGAGTGGGCCCTGCTCTGGCAGGCGGTCCTGGTGTTGCACAATCAGGGAGGCGGGTCGCGACACTATGCGACCAAGAACCTGGTGATGGTGTTCGGCGCAGTGGCGCAACTGGCCGCCGCCTGGCAGATGGTGCGTCCACTGACGCCGACGGCCTGGGACTGGATCCTGGTGCTGGCGCTCCCGTTGCTGACCCATGTGTCGCTGCAAGATCTGCGCGATGTGGCCGGTGACCGGGTCGTGGGGCGGCGCACCCTGCCAATCGTCTTCGGCGAAGGGCCGAGTCGCCTCTTGTTAGCGGGCGCGTTTGCCTTGCTCCCCCTGGCAACCCATTTCGTGCTCCTGGCGCCGCTGGGTCCGCGCCCGGATGTGGTAACGCTGGACGTGCTGCTGGCCGGGTTCTGTCTGGTCATTGCCGGGCGCATCCTCTGGCTGCGCTACCCGGCTGCCGACCACAGGACATATATGCTGTACAACTACTGGTATTGCTTTACCCTGGCGGCAGCGATTGTGGTGCTTTGATATGGGAGGGGTACGGTGACGCCGTGCCTCTCCCATCGAACAATGTACCGCAGGCCAATGAAAGTGGGGGGATGGGGCAACCAGGTTGCCCCATCCCCCCGCTCCAAGAAAGGTTATTCCTGGGAAGGCGGCGCCCTCCCACACCCGCCCCCTGGGTGGGGGTGGGGAACCCTGGGTTCCCCAGCCCCCTGCTCGCGGGCGGCGCCCTCCGACACCCTCCCGTGGGGATTATTTTTCATCACCCCCCTCATGGGCAGTCCCCACCTTGCTGCTATCCGGCGGGGTGTCGGGCATGGGCAGGAGGGGCGCAATGGGGTCCACCAGGCGATCCACGATCGCCCCCAGGCGCTGGAACTGCGGCCCGAGTTCGGTTTCGGCCAGGGGGATGTTCAC
>DAOTYR010000164.1:0-1581 GCA_034434655.1 Chloroflexaceae bacterium | reverse complement strand
CCCCCACCCCGCAGGGGAATGGGGAAACCGGGTTTCCCCATTCCCCCCACCCGGTGGGAGGATTTGGGAGGGCACAGCCCTCCCAGGAAGGATGTTCATCCCGTCGGGGTGCGGCGGTGCCGTGTGGACGACTGACGTGAACATCGTTCGCCGCGTTCTGCCCCCCTCCCAGTCTCCGCCCTGCTGGGGGGAGGCGCCGGGTTCCCGCCCCCGGCGGGGGAGGGTCAGGGAAGGGGCGGTCACCGTGCCCGCGGAGCCGTGGCGCGGGCGGGACGCCCGCGCTCCCAGGTCATGGTCATCGCGGCGGTATGTGCCATGCGCATGACCGTCTGACGTGACCATGGGGGAACCAGGTTCCCCCATACCCCCGCCCATGGGAGGGCGCAGCCCTTGCGCAGGGGGATGGGGAAACCGGGTTTCCCCATCTCCCGCCCATGGGAGGGTTTGGGAGGGCGCAGCCCTTGCGCAGGGGGATGGGGAAACCGGGTTTCCCCATCCCCCTGCCCGCAGAGGGCAGAGGCGGGCGCCGTCCTCAAACAGGGGGGATGGGGAAACCGGGTTTCCCCATCCTTCGGCCGGTAAGAAGGTTTGGGAGGCGCCGCCCTCCCAGGAAGCACCGTATCATCCAATCGGTGTGCGGCGCAGCCGCACGGGCATCTGACGTGGATAACAGGGAGATCTAATAGTCAGTATACCATGATGCCGCCTGCCGCGCCGGAGTTGTGACCCGGAAAATCGGGTGGTATAGTGAGAGGTAAGGATATGGGGAAACCGGGTTTCCCCATCCCCCTGCTCCAGTCGAACCGTGGCACGCCCGGCAATCGAACATCCGCACATGAAAGTTCCCCGCTACCGCGCCGTCCTGTTCGATCTGGACGGCACGTTGACCGACCCGTACGTTGGCATCACCCGCACCTTCGTGCATGCGCTCGAGCGCCTGGGCGTCAACCCGCCCGACGATACGACGCTGCGCTCGTGGATCGGGCCGCCGCTGCACGACAGTTTTCGCGCCTACCTGGGCGACGAAGAGCTGGCCATGCGCGGCGTGTGCGCCTATCGCGAACGCTACCAGGCGATCGGGATGTACGAGAACCGGGTCTATCCGGGCATTCCCGATGTGCTGCGCGACCTGCGCGCGGGAGGGTGCCACCTGGTTCTGGCCACCTCCAAGTTGCATAGTGTGGCCGAGGCAATCCTCGACCACTTCGGCCTGACCGGCTACTTCGACGCCTCCTTCGGGGCCTCGCCCGACGCCAGCCTCAGCGCCAAGGCGGATATCATCGCCGCGGCGCTCGCCCCTATGCGACCCGAGGAGCGCGCGTCTTGCGTGATGGTCGGTGATACCGTCTACGATGTGGTCGGGGCGCGGGCCAACGGCATCCCCTGCATCGCCGTCACCTACGGCTATGGCGCCCGCGAGGCGCTTGAAGCCGCCGGACCCGATGCGCTGGCCCAGAGCGTCGGTGAGTTGCGCAAGCTATTGGGATTGTAGATTTTTGATTTTTGATTTTGGATTGGGGTGGCTGGATGGGCACGATATGGGGCTTCAGTGCCAGGGGTTGCTCCATCACCTCTTGAGGT
>DAOTYR010000163.1:0-1766 GCA_034434655.1 Chloroflexaceae bacterium | reverse complement strand
ACCCTTTGCGCCCTACGCCCCCTTGTGATAGATTAAGCATCGGACATGGTTGCGCTGGGCGGCCCGGTGCGGAACCATCCGGGGGCAGCGCCGCGGGCTGCCCCCGCCGCGATCCGGTTGGTCCGCCCGCGGCGGGTGCAGACTGCAGGAGACTACCGCGGCGGAGGGTGCGGAGAGGCTTCGACGCCCCGCACCCCTCGCAACGGAAACGTAGGGGTGAACCATGTCCCGGGGAGCCGTACCGAATCCAGGGTAAGAGCGCATGCGTATCGCGATGATCGTCCACGGTGGCGCCTGGGCCATTCCCGACGAGCAGGTTGAAGCCCATCTGGCGGGTTGCCGCGCCGCGCTTGCCGCCGGCTGGGCCATCCTCGAGCGCGGCGGGTCGGCTCGTGATGCATGCGAAGCCGCCGTGCGCCTGCTGGAAGATGATCCCACCTTCGATGCCGGCGCCGGTTCGCACCTCACCGCCGCGGGAACGGTTGAACTCGACGCCGCCATGATGGACGGGCAAAGCCTGCTCTACGGCGCCGTGGCCAACCTGCGCCGCGTGCGCAATCCGATCAGCCTGGCCCACCGCCTGTTGCAAGGCCCGGCCACCTTCCTGGTGGGCGAGGGGGCCGAACGCTACGCCGCCGCCCAGGGCATCCCGTTGTGCGACAATAGCGAACTGGTGGTTGAACGCGAGCGCGCGCTGTGGGAACGCTGGCGCGCCGGCCAGGCCGCGACCGCCGCCAGCGGTGCGCAGCATACCCTGGGTGGCCGCGATACGGTGGGGGCCATCGCCCTCGATCAGAGCGGCAACCTGGTGGCCGCCAACTCAACCGGCGGCACCCCCTTCAAGCTCCCCGGACGGGTCGGCGACACCCCGCTGATCGGCTGCGGGCTGTACGCCGACGCCCAGATCGGCGGCGCCGTCTGCACCGGGTGGGGCGAAGCGATCGTGCGCGTCGCCCTGGCCCGCCGCGTGATTGACATGCTCGAACGGGGCCTACCGCCCCAGGCCGCCGCCGAAGCCGCGGTGCGCATCCTCAACCGGCGCGTCACCGGGGGGGCCGGCGGTTGCATCGTCCTTACGCCCGACGGCCGGCCCGGCCTAGCCTGGAACACGCGCCGCATGGCCTATGCTTACCGCAGCGGCACGGGCGATCCGGTATATGGTGTATGAACGTCTCACGCTAGACGGGTATGCGCACGGCGCACCACGCCCGATGCAACCGGCCCGGGAGCGCCGGCGGGACGCCCGCGCCACGGCTCCGCGGGCACGGTGACTGCCCCCCTCCCCAGCCCTCCCCCCGCTGGGGGGAGGGAGTCCGGCGCCTCCCCCCAGCGGGGGGAGGTTAGGAGGGGGGCTGAACGCGGCGAATGATTTTCACCTCAGCCGTCCATGCGGCTATGCCGCACAACGCCGCAATGAAAATAAGGTTGTTCCTGGGAGGGCTGCGCCCTCCCAAACCCTCCCGCGGGCGGGGGCCTGGGTGCGCGGGCCTCCGGCCCGCGTCCGCTGAGGGATGGGGAAACCCGGTTTCCCCATACCCCTCGCCGAGGGCTTATTTTCACGTTAGCCGTCCATGCGGCTATGCCGCACAACGCCGCAATGAAAATAAGGTTGTTCCTGGGAGGGCTGCGCCTGCCCCCACCCTCCTACCGGGTGGGGGAAGATGGGGAAACCCGATGTCCCCAGACCCCTGCTCGAGCCGCAGTACGTTGCAACGAAGGGGCCTGCCCTCTCCCCAGATCTCCCCCGCCGCGGGCGGTAACGCGGC